>NZ_JAIWJX010000001.1 GCF_023149135.1 Fictibacillus marinisediminis
ATGGACGAAAGTCTGACCGAGCAACGCCGCGTGAGCGATGAAGGCCTTCGGGTCGTAAAGCTCTGTTGTCAGAGAAGAACAAGTACCGGAGTAACTGCCGGTACCTTGACGGTACCTGACCAGAAAGCCACGGCTAACTACGTGCCAGCAGCCGCGGTAATACGTAGGTGGCAAGCGTTATCCGGAATTATTGGGCGTAAAGCGCGCGCAGGCGGTTCTTTAAGTCTGATGTGAAAGCCCACGGCTCAACCGTGGAGGGTCATTGGAAACTGGGGAACTTGAGTGCAGGAGAGAAAAGTGGAATTCCACGTGTAGCGGTGAAATGCGTAGAGATGTGGAGGAACACCAGTGGCGAAGGCGGCTTTTTGGCCTGTAACTGACGCTGAGGCGCGAAAGCGTGGGGAGCAAACAGGATTAGATACCCTGGTAGTCCACGCCGTAAACGATGAGTGCTAGGTGTTGGGGGGTTCCACCCTCAGTGCTGACGTTAACACATTAAGCACTCCGCCTGGGGAGTACGACCGCAAGGTTGAAACTCAAAGGAATTGACGGGGGCCCGCACAAGCAGTGGAGCATGTGGTTTAATTCGAAGCAACGCGAAGAACCTTACCAGGTCTTGACATCCTCTGACCATCCTAGAGATAGGACTTTCCCCTTCGGGGGACAGAGTGACAGGTGGTGCATGGTTGTCGTCAGCTCGTGTCGTGAGATGTTGGGTTAAGTCCCGCAACGAGCGCAACCCTTGACCTTAGTTGCCAGCATTCAGTTGGGCACTCTAAGGTGACTGCCGGTGACAAACCGGAGGAAGGTGGGGATGACGTCAAATCATCATGCCCCTTATGACCTGGGCTACACACGTGCTACAATGGGTGGTACAAAGGGTTGCAAAGCCGCGAGGCCGAGCCAATCCCAAAAAGCCACTCTCAGTTCGGATTGTAGGCTGCAACTCGCCTACATGAAGCCGGAATTGCTAGTAATCGCGGATCAGCATGCCGCGGTGAATACGTTCCCGGGCCTTGTACACACCGCCCGTCACACCACGAGAGTTTGTAACACCCGAAGTCGGTGGGGTAACCTTTTAGGAGCCAGCCGCCGAAGGTGGGACAGATGATTGGGGTGAAGTCGTAACAAGGTAGCCGTATCGGAAGGTGCGGCTGGATCACCTCCTTTCTATGGAGACATGAGTGCACTTTGATGCCTCATGAACTTACCTGAGCTTTTGTTTGGTTTTGAGAGAACTTCTCTCATCTATAATATGGTGCATGGGCCTATAGCTCAGCTGGTTAGAGCGCACGCCTGATAAGCGTGAGGTCGATGGTTCGAGTCCATTTAGGCCCACCATAACATTTTCATACAGACAAGATGGGGCCTTAGCTCAGCTGGGAGAGCGCCTGCCTTGCACGCAGGAGGTCAGCGGTTCGATCCCGCTAGGCTCCACCACTAGAAAATATAGTTGATATTTTCTTTTTTAGTCGGTATAATATGAAAGTTGTCTCTTGAAGACAACGCCGATATGCACCTGCGATTACTCGGTGCATGTAACACAGAAGGTTACACAGCGTTGTAGCCATGTTCCTTGAAAACTAGATAACGAAACATCCAAACAAAGCCAACTAATTCATTAGTTGTGCGCTGATTATGCAAGACCCATGATCTAACGATCATGTGAAACGATTCAGCTGAAAAGCTGATTCGGTTAAAGGTTAAGCTAGAAAGGGCGCACGGTGGATGCCTTGGCACTAGGAGCCGAAGAAGGACGGGACGAACACCGATATGCCTCGGGGAGCTGTAAGTAAGCATTGATCCGGGGATTTCCGAATGGGGGAACCCACCATCCGTAATGGGATGGTATCCATATCTGAATACATAGGATATGAGAAGGCAGACCCGGGGAACTGAAACATCTAAGTACCCGGAGGAAGAGAAAGCAAATGCGATTTCCTGAGTAGCGGCGAGCGAAACGGAATCAGCCCAAACCAGAGGGCTTGCCCTCTGGGGTTGTAGGACACTCAACATGGAGTTACAAAGGAACGGGGTAGATGAAGCGGTCTGGAAAGGCCAGCCAAAGAAGGTAACAGCCCTGTAGTTGAAACTTCGTTCCCTCCTGAGTGGATCCTGAGTACGGCGGGACACGTGAAACCCCGTCGGAATCCGGGAGGACCATCTCCCAAGGCTAAATACTCCCTAGTGACCGATAGTGAACCAGTACCGTGAGGGAAAGGTGAAAAGCACCCCGGAAGGGGAGTGAAAGAGATCCTGAAACCGTGTGCCTACAAGTAGTTGGAGCCCATTAACGGGTGACAGCGTGCCTTTTGTAGAATGAACCGGCGAGTTACGATAACGTGCAAGGTTAAGCTGATAAGGCGGAGCCGCAGCGAAAGCGAGTCTGAATAGGGCGCCATAGTACGTTGTCGTAGACCCGAAACCGTGTGATCTACCCATGTCCAGGGTGAAGTTCAGGTAACACTGAATGGAGGCCCGAACCCACGCACGTTGAAAAGTGCGGGGATGAGGTGTGGGTAGGGGTGAAATGCCAATCGAACACGGAGATAGCTGGTTCTCCCCGAAATAGCTTTAGGGCTAGCCTCGCGGCTAGAGTCCTGGAGGTAGAGCACTGATTGGACTAGGGGCCCCCACAGGGTTACCGAATTCAGTCAAACTCCGAATGCCAGAGACTTATCCGCGGGAGTCAGACTGCGAGTGATAAGATCCGTAGTCAAGAGGGAAACAGCCCAGACCATCAGCTAAGGTCCCAAAGTATACGTTAAGTGGGAAAGGATGTGGAGTTGCCCAGACAACCAGGATGTTGGCTTAGAAGCAGCCACCATTTAAAGAGTGCGTAATAGCTCACTGGTCGAGTGACTCTGCGCCGAAAATGTACCGGGGCTAAACGTATCACCGAAGCTATGGATTGTACCGTAAGGTACAGTGGTAGGGGAGCGTTCGAAGTGCAGTGAAGTCAGACCGGAAGGACTGGTGGAGCGCTTTGAAGTGAGAATGCCGGTATGAGTAGCGAAAGACAAGTGAGAATCTTGTCCATCGAAAGCCTAAGGTTTCCTGAGGAAGGCTCGTCCGCTCAGGGTTAGTCGGGACCTAAGCCGAGGCCGAAAGGCGTAGGCGATGGCCAACAGGTTGAAATTCCTGTACCACCTCCTTTCCGTTTGAACGACGGGGGGACGCAGGAAGGTAGGGAGAGCGCGCGATTGGAAATGCGCGTCTAAGCAGTTAGGCTGATTGTGAGGCAAATCCCGCAATCGTGAAGGCTGAGCTGTGACGGCGAGGGAAATTACAGTACCGAAGTCCCTGATCCTACACTGCCAAGAAAAGCCTCTAGTGAGGAAAGAGGTGCCCGTACCGCAAACCGACACAGGTAGGCGAGGAGAGAATCCTAAGATGATCGGGAGAACTCTCGTTAAGGAACTCGGCAAAATGACCCCGTAACTTCGGGAGAAGGGGTGCTCTGATAGGGTTAACGCCCGAGAGAGCCGCAGTGAATAGATCCAAGCGACTGTTTAGCAAAAACACAGGTCTCTGCGAAGCCGCAAGGCGAAGTATAGGGGCTGACACCTGCCCGGTGCTGGAAGGTTAAGAGGAGGGGTTATCCCTTACGGGAGAAGCTCTGAATTGAAGCCCCAGTAAACGGCGGCCGTAACTATAACGGTCCTAAGGTAGCGAAATTCCTTGTCGGGTAAGTTCCGACCCGCACGAAAGGTGTAACGACTTGGATACTGTCTCAACGAGAGACCCGGTGAAATTATAGTACCTGTGAAGATGCAGGTTACCCGCGACAGGACGGAAAGACCCCATGGAGCTTTACTGCAGCTTGATATTGGATTTTGGTACAGTTTGTACAGGATAGGTAGGAGCCTGAGAAGTCGGAGCGCCAGCTTCGATGGAGGCGTCGGTGGGATACTACCCTGACTGTATTGAAATTCTAACCTGGAACCGTGATCCGGTTCGGAGACAGTGTCAGGTGGGCAGTTTGACTGGGGCGGTCGCCTCCTAAATTGTAACGGAGGCGCCCAAAGGTTCCCTCAGAATGGTTGGAAATCATTCGCAGAGTGTAAAGGCACAAGGGAGCTTGACTGCGAGACCTACAAGTCGAGCAGGGACGAAAGTCGGGCTTAGTGATCCGGTGGTTCCGCATGGAAGGGCCATCGCTCAACGGATAAAAGCTACCCTGGGGATAACAGGCTTATCTCCCCCAAGAGTCCACATCGACGGGGAGGTTTGGCACCTCGATGTCGGCTCATCGCATCCTGGGGCTGAAGTAGGTCCCAAGGGTTGGGCTGTTCGCCCATTAAAGCGGTACGCGAGCTGGGTTCAGAACGTCGTGAGACAGTTCGGTCCCTATCCGTCGCGGGCGCAGGAAATTTGAGAGGAGCTGTCCTTAGTACGAGAGGACCGGGATGGACACACCGCTGGTGTACCAGTTGTTCCGCCAGGGGCATAGCTGGGTAGCTACGTGTGGACGGGATAAGTGCTGAAAGCATCTAAGCATGAAGCCCCCCTCAAGATGAGATTTCCCATCACGTCAAGTGAGTAAGACCCCTTAGAGATGATGAGGTTGATAGGTCTGGTGTGGAAGCGTGGTGACACGTGGAGCTGACAGATACTAATCGGTCGAGGGCTTATCCTTGAGCCATTAGCTCAGTCGGTAGAGCATCTGACTTTTAATCAGAGGGTCGAAGGTTCGAGTCCTTCATGGCTCACCATCTTAATAATAGCAGCACAAACACACATGCGGGTGTGGCGGAATTGGCAGACGCGCTAGACTTAGGATCTAGTGTCTTATGACGTGGGGGTTCGAGTCCCTTCACCCGCACCATTTTTTTAAAACTTTAATTGCTTTGCGGTCGTGGCGGAATGGCAGACGCGCTAGCTTGAGGGGCTAGTGGGGGCAACCCCGTGGAGGTTCGAGTCCTCTCGACCGCACCAAAGCTTCTCATATAACATTTAAATAAAGAAATAAAATATGCGCCCTTAGCTCAGCTGGATAGAGTGTTTGACTACGAATCAAAAGGTCGGGAGTTCGAATCTCTCAGGGCGCGCCATAACGGGAAGTGGCTCAGCTTGGTAGAGCACCTGGTTTGGGACCAGGGGGTCGCAGGTTCAAATCCTGTCTTCCCGACCATCTTTTTCGCGGGTGTAGTTTAGTGGTAAAACAAGAGCCTTCCAAGCTCTGGTCGTGAGTTCGATTCTCATCACCCGCTCCATTTAATTTTTGGGCCTATAGCTCAGCTGGTTAGAGCGCACGCCTGATAAGCGTGAGGTCGATGGTTCGAGTCCATTTAGGCCCACCATTTTTTAAGGGCAATGCACTTGACATCCGCTCTTCTAATGGATATAATAGTTAAGCTACACTAACAAGTAGCAAATGTTCTTTGAAAACCAAACAAAAGCCAGGTAAGTCAGGGATTTTACAATCCCATCAATTTCTTATTTTAAACATTAAGAGCTATATCAAACACTTTATTGGAGAGTTTGATCCTGGCTCAGGATGAACGCTGGCGGCGTGCCTAATACATGCAAGTCGAGCGGACCAAAGAGAGCTTGCTCTCTGAGGTTAGCGGCGGACGGGTGAGTAACACGTGGGTAACCTGCCTGTAAGACGGGGATAACTTCGGGAAACCGAAGCTAATACCGGATGATAAAGAGAAACGCCTGTTTCTTTTTTGAAAGTCGGCCTTGTGCTGACGCTTACAGATGGGCCCGCGGCGCATTAGCTAGTTGGTGAGGTAACGGCTCACCAAGGCGACGATGCGTAGCCGACCTGAGAGGGTGATCGGCCACACTGGGACTGAGACACGGCCCAGACTCCTACGGGAGGCAGCAGTAGGGAATCTTCGGCA
>NZ_JAIWJX010000003.1 GCF_023149135.1 Fictibacillus marinisediminis
GTGAAGGGGGGTACTTCACCACGTGAAGGGGAAAGAAAAAGAATTAAAGAAAAAGAACTTAAAGAAAAAGAATTAAAGAATCTATCTATCAAAGAGCAGCTTAAAAACTTTGTTCAAACAAACAACTTAACAGGATTAGAAAAGCAAAGATTGATTGATAGATTGACTAATTATCCTCCAAAGGTAAATTTTCTTTCTTACGCTTCCAAAACGTTAGACAGCATTAGAAAAGAAATAGCAGAAGAGGAGAAACAACAGAAAAAATCAGCAACACTTCCGGAATGGTTAAAAGAAGATGAAAAGAAAGAAGAAGCAGCTGCAACAGATCAGAGCCAGGAAGAAGAAGCAAATAAGAAATGGCTTGAAGAATTATTAAAAGAGGGTTTCTAAAAAACATAAAGCAAAGTGCTATTAATATAAACTTAATAGCACTTTATTTTATTTAGCAAAGAATATGTAATATAAAATCAATAGCAAATAACTTCTAAAAGTGCTAGCATATAGTTAGTATTTTACTTTTGCTATTGAAAGGGGTTTATATAGTGCTAGTAAAAGATATATTAAAAATGACCTATGAAATGAAAATAGCTGAAATTGCTAAAGATCATTTACCATTCGGGGAAAAGAAGTTAAGGGATTTTTTAAAAAGTATCGGTGCAAAGCCCCAGAACGGTAAAAAGGGTTGGTTGTATGATGATGTGGAAGAAAATTACTTGCAGGCAGACATAAATGAATTAATGGGGAACGGATCAGCAGCTCCTGGAGAACCAAAGAAGGAAAAAAAAGAGGTAAAAAAAGTGGAAAGTGTTCAGAAAAAAGAAAGCAGCCTTTCAGCTATGTTATCTTCTGATCAAAATAAAAAACGGGTTTACAAGGGATATTATTTGGATGAGGACGTTCACTCCGTTATAGAAAAAGCACCCAACAAGACTCAATTTGTAAACGCAGCATTAAGGCAAATATTTAAACAAGAAGGCTTACTGTAAAAAAATCAAAAATAAAAAGGGTGTTCAGCCGGATTTTCAGACCAGGCAGAACACCCTTTTTTCATGTAAAAACGTGTGGTTTTTAAATATAAGTATATATTAATTTTTGCACGGGTTTTCGAATTTCCTTGCTAACTTTGTGATAGGGAATATACAAAAACGAAGATTTGTTTTCTGGGGGTAATTTTAAAAAAATAAAAGTTTTGGCATATACAACTATTATTTCCTTGTGGTAAATTCGAGGTAACAAAAGAGCAAATAAAAAAGTTGCAGTCTCACAACGGTTTGGCGACCGTGGTAAGGATTACAGGTACAGACATACCTTGCAACCAGGAAATTCCCACTACAACTCTAACTAGAAGTATATTCTTTTATTGTAAATTGTAAAGGGAACAAGGGTTTGTTATGTCTGTGTGTCTAAACGCAGATATAACAAACCCTTTTTTATTTGGCTTTTAGGGGTGAAAAGATGACAGAACCACAAGTAGTAGTTCCGGTGGAGATCAGAGAGGTAACAAAGATTGAAACCGAAAAAGGCACGATCAACGTTATCCATGAAGTAACCCTGGGGGACTTGATTATCTCAACCATTCTCCTGGCTTCCTTAATTTTCATGGTTCTTAGCCGGGTTATTAGGAGGAACTAGGGATGTTTGAAACAGTCAATCAGACTCCAAAAGAAATCATCTTTATCTATATCGTGTTTATGGCAGCCTGTTTTGTGACCTATCCACTCATTAGGTTAATAACAACAGCGATGGAAAAGGGGCTGAATAAATGGAGATAGGCGGTTTAATGGCTTACGCCTTCAAAGTTTTTTTAGGAAACCCCGACATTATGGCTGCTTTAATCACATGGGCGGTAATTTCAACCCTAGCATTAACAGTCATAGAGATTTTTAAAGAAACAAGGCTATGAAAGGGGCTAGGTTAAATTGAATTTATCGGGCGTGTGGGATTGGACGTTCTTCTGGAACTCTTTTGGATTCATCCTTAAAACAGTCGCTTCCTTCTTAATGATTATTGTGGCGATTATTGCGGTCGGCTTGCTTCTAAGTGTAGTTATCAAAGCCGTAAAAAATAGCAGGGAATAGCTGCATGAAACAAATTGATTTTTACACTTCTGACAATATGGCACAGTTTTGGGATTTTACAAAGGGACTGCTTCAAACGACAGCACCAGGCATTATGCTTTGGTTTGCGGTGACAGCGGTCGGAATTGTACTCACGATCATTGTAAAAGCGTTTAGGCAATCATCCAAAGAGGATGATGAAGATGATGAAATTGAAGTAAGGCATTACTAATCGTTAATAACCGGGGCTTCCTGGTCATTATATAAAACCAAAAAATTCATTTTCCACAAGGAGGAAAAACATTATGCCAGGTTTAGGATTGTATTTAGGTGCAGCAGTTGACTTCTCAGGAATTACACTTCCGTTTTCAGTGTCTGATCTTGTAGGAAGCGGTAACGCTCTTCTAGGTCTTGTAGGTTCATTCGTACTTCTAGGACTTGCTTTTGCTTTCGTTCCAAAAATTATCAAGATCATCAGAAATGCCTTCGGACAAGGCGGACGTGCTTAAGATATTTAATCCATTCATCAGCAGAGAAAGGGGGTTTATCCCATGCCAATGATTTTAGGTGCAGCTATTAGTTTCGGTTCTTTATCTCTTCCTTTCGATGTTGCTGATCTTGTAGGAAGCGGTAACGCTCTTCTAGGGCTTGTAGGTTCTTTTGTTCTTCTAGGACTTGCTTTCGCTTTCGTTCCAAAGATTATCAAAATCATCAGAAACGCCTTCGGACAAGGCGGGCGTGCTTAAATGGCAGCCTTTAAAAAGGGGGGCAGTAGATACCTGTTCCCCCTTTTTTCATACCGGAAACCGTGCGGTATTTAATAGCATAAAAAACCCGTAGGAAGTGATGTTTTGAGTAGAGTTTTCAAGAGGCTTTCTTTTTTTATGCCTTTCCTGGTTCTCTTTTACGCTTCTACAGCTTCGGCAGCGTTTTACAGCTCCTTCAAGTATGACTCTTCCAGTGATATGTATGTGATGGATTTATCCGGCACTACCTGGGATTCCGTCAATATCGTTTATAAGGCAACGAACGGCGGAACGATCTTCAATGACACGCAATCGAACAACGGCAGCGGAACACAGTATTTTGTTTGTAACGGTTCGGCGACGCTTAAATTTTATGATGGCAGCGACCTGGTCAACACTTCAACGGTCACTATGTCCCAAATTCAGAGCGAACGTTCAGCGTGTGCAGCTGAAGCACCGCCAGGGGATTCCGGGGGCGGTGGAAGTTCCGGGGGAGGAAGCAGCTGCATTGGTTGTGAGGTATTCAACTGTCCTGGATGGGATGAATACATGGGAAAGGTTAATCAGATTATCGGGGCAATACCTCCTGCACCGGATTGGGACGAGATCGCCAAGAAGTTTAGAGACACGATAGCACCCAGGGTAAAAGCGGATATGGAGGACTTGCTCGGATATGCACCAACTCCACCAGGAGCACCGGACGCCCCAAACGTCCCGATTCCGACAGTGCCGGGGAAACCGACAGCCCCTTCTCTTCCTGCTGATCTGGACGACAGAGGGATAAAACCGCCAACAGGAAATGAAGATCCCGGATTGAAGGATTCGGTATTTACAGAGGACGACATAAAAAAGCAAGCCCCAGTTATTAAACAGCGAACAGACCCGACAGGGGGCTTTAAAATATTAGACCCTATATCCGGTCTTCCTTCACAAGAAGAGTTTGAAAAGAATAAACCGGATGAAGGTTCTGCACCGTTGCCAGGCGACCCCAAAGAGCTTGAAAACAAGTCTCCTTATCCTTCGGAAGATAGCAACACCGCACCAACGCCGGACGAAGGAAGCAATACAGCGCCTACTCCGGACGAGGACGAAAACAAAGCACCGACACCGGACGACAGCAGCGGCACAGCACCGATACCGGATGAGAGCGGCACAGCCCCTTTACCGGACGAGAGTGGGACTGCACCATTGCCGGACGAAAGAGGCACAGCCCCTTTACCTGGTGATTAGAAAGGAGTGAGAGAAGAATTGATAAAGAGTCAAAAGAAAGTATCATTGCTGCTGATTCTTGCCATAGTCCTTTCGTTTTTTCCGACAGGATTAAAAGCCCTGGCAGCGGATAAAACCACATCAGACCTTTTAAGTGGTAAGAATATGAATTTAGGGAGTTCGCAAAACGGAAGCGAACTAGGGACGACAAACTTAATTACCGATAATGACCCGGCGACTTATTACCAAAGGGCTGTTACTGGGAATACGAGTTACATTAGTTATTCATTTCCGGCTCTGGTTGATATTGAGAGTATTTCTCTAAAGATGGACGTTATTAGTGGAAATTCGCCGAGTGTTTATCTCTATTATGGGAACGGAGGAATGGCACTGAATAAAAGTGTGTCGGGGAATTTTAGCGGAATAATACCAGGTTCTTTGGCAGGGGCAATAAAGAATCTTGTCATTTTGATTCCTTCTAATACAGCTGTAAAAGTATATGATCTCAAAATCACAGGTTCATCCACTGACCCGGTTATTACGTTGCCCAAAAACGCTAATGACTTTGTGCTGATCGAGGCAAGAAATGAACCAGGGGATAAAGTGACATTTACCTGGAAAACAGACGGAACGTTCAATCAAGGGAAAATTCAGATCAATGGCTATATGGGGGGGAATTACCCTTTGAGTTCCGGCGGTTTTGCTACAGAAACTGTCACTATAACAGATGATAACTTCAATGCAACAAGGGATTCTTTTTTTAAAAATGACATGATAGCCCTTAAAATGTCCGGTCCTTATACTGGTTCTCTCTATTCCGTTGCAATCAACGGTAAGTATGTAGGGATGGCGGAATATAAAGACACAACGCCCCCAGCGGATATAAAAAACCTCAATACAACAAAGATTACCGACTCCGGGGCTTCCTTCTCCTGGACAGAACCAACAGACACCGATTTTAATTCAGTGCAAATATACCGGAACGGAACGTTAATAAAAGAAGTGTATAAAGGTACTTCAACTTTTTCAGATAGTGGTTTGAGTGCTTCAACCAACTACACTTATAAATTTAAAGCCGTTGATAAAAGTGGCAATGCTTCAGCAGGAGTAGAAGCCAGTATTAAAACGAACGTTCCGCCGGACACAACGCCCCCGGCGAATGTAACGAACCTGGAAGGAATACCAACAGAGGACACCATCACATTAAGTTGGAAAAACCCTCCGGATTATGATTTTGCTAAGGTCAAAATTTACGAAGATGGAATATACACCAAAACAGTTACAGCAGAGGAAGCACCGAAGGCATTTTTTGACGGATTGAAGCCCGAAACAAGCTATACCTTTAAAGTGACTTCTCTTGATGATGTTGGAAACGAAAGTTTAGGGGCTTCAATCACAGTCAAGACGTTAGCAGTACCGGAGCTTACGGATATATCTGATCTGTCAGCGACTTCTAAATATGACCGGGTTAGGTTGTCCTGGAAGCTGCCGGAAAGTAAATACTTTCATCATGTGAAGATCTATCGGAAAGAAAACAAGAGCAGCAGCCCTTCCCTGTTCGGTGAAGTTTTCGGCGGTGAGAAAGTATATGCAGCAGATACCGCAGACGGATATACGCCCTACTTTGAAACAGACGGTACATATTGGGTGGATTTAACGGTAAAGCCGGACACGGAATATAAATACAAATTAACTGCGATAGATACTCGTTCACACGAAACTAAAGGGCTTGAAGTGACAGTAAAAACACCGGCAGAAGTTCCGCCTGTTATGGATGGAGTGGATTTTTCAGAAGATAAAACCACCGGAGACTACACTATCACCTGGGACAAGCCCACTACTGGGAAGGTGAAAATTTTAGTCGGCGGAACAGAGTACAAACAAGTTAGTGCTGATCTGGGTAAATATACGATTCCAAAAAGTGACTTGAAGTATGATTCATTCGGTTCTCCAGATGTTAAAGTGCAAGCGGTATCGGATTCCGGATTAGAGAGTTCTATTGAGAGCCCAAAAGGAAGTATAGACTCCGTTTCGGTAACGGATTTGATTAAAACAGGTAACGGGCTTCTGTGGTATGTTGCCCCGTTGATTTTACTGGCACTATCGTTTCTGCTTGTTCCGAAATTGCGGAGATTAATCATAGGCAGCTTTAAAGGTATGAGAACAAAAGAAGGGTCGGCAAAGATCGTAGAACGGAGAACAGACCAAAAAGAAACGAAAGAAGAAAAAGAACCGAGAGAAAGGCAGCTGCACCAGGGACGAGAGTTTAATAAAAAAGTAGACCGAATGGAACGACCTGTTAAAGCTGAAAAAGTTGTTAAAACGACAGAAGAAAAGAGAAACCGGAAAACAGAGCCGAAAATTGACCGTAGAGCAACGAAAAGAAGAGGGGTAAGGGTTAGGGAAGCCCGGAAGGCGAAAGAGCCGAGAGAAGCCCGTAGAAGCCCTAGAGAACCAAGAACAACAAGAGAGCCAAGAAAGGGCAGGGGGGCGTAATAAAAAATGAATACCGACCTTTTGCAAGGGATGATTGACATTGTATTTAAGGGGAACTTATTTTACCTTTCCCCTTTCATCTTTGTTTTGATGGTGATCTTGTTTGCAGATCGTTTAATTGAATTGATTTACAACGCTATCGGCAGCGGAGAAGGCAACGGCAGAAGGAACAGGTACTAAACATGGGAAACTTTATGCTTTTTTTCTCCCTGGGGATTCTAGGGGACGCCTTTTCTAAAATGTTTAGCTTTTTAGGTGACATATTCGGGGGGCTTTTTAGCTTCCTGGGTAAAATCTTTGGGGGCTTGTTTAGCTTTCTGGGAAACCTGTTTAAAAATCTATTTGGCGTTATATGGGACGTTATTAAATGGATTGGCAAGGTGCTTGCAAAGCTCTTTCAAAATTTACTGGACGTCATAATAGGCTTTTTCAAGGTCATTTACGCCTTAATAGATGGCTTGTTGTATCTCCTTTACATGATTGGAGTATTAGCCATAAAGCTATTCCTGGTTATCTTTGAAGCTGCTAAAGTGCTTTACTCCTTTATCGTTGGTTTTGTAAAAACCCTCGGAAGCCTGGCATATTCGCCGAGATCAACAGGAGGGAACGGATATTCCGAGATGATCGGGAAGTTATTTAAAAATTTAGAGGTGCTACAGCTTAATTCAGTCGCTTATATCCTGCTTTTTGTTTTGTGGTTCACGACAGCGATTATGGCAATTAAACTTCTGTCCTCTATCCGGGTTGGCGGTGATTGATAAATGGACGTTAAAGGCGTTATTCATGGGTTTATAGATAAGATATTCACTCCGCCTATAACATTCCTAGATTTAGCTATAGAGAAGCTAAGAGCAGTAGGGACAGCAACCTCACAAGGGTTAAATATAGGACAGTATTTTGCAATCTTCGGAGACTTGCCGGGAGCGTGGCAACTGGTAGTCTCCTCAATTTTAATCTCAACCGTGTTATTAGGTTCACTTTTAATATTTAGATCAGTCATGAGAATGTATTACGCAGTCAAAGAGGGGGTTAAATGGTGGTAGATGCTTTTGTATACATGTATTTTGTCGGTGCAGGGGTAAGTCTGGGAGTGGCTAGTGTTGTTTTATTGTCTTTTAAGGTGTATCAGCGAATGAAAAACAAACCAACGAAGAAGAGAAAAGGAGCTGCATTCTAAAATGAGACTTATGGGCAGAAGAAAAGAAGAGGACGAATTTAGTTTTGAAACCAGTGACTTGCTGATTGTGTTTGATGATGAGAAGAAAACCAGTGACATTATGAGGGTTACAGGCGTCAATGAAGAGTCTGTTATGGTAGCCGGATTTTATAAAGTACCAGTGGGCGACTGTGTGATTACGAATGGAAAAGAAGGACGGAATTACTTTTACCGAGCACCTTCTCAATCTATCCGAGAAACGGAAAGGTTAGCACGCCTGGAAGAAAACATGGTTTTGTCGCAGATCACTGCCTATAGACCGCCAGTTCCCCCGACTACTATGGATTGGACAAAAGGCTTGCTCTTTGGATTAGTATTTATTGCTTTTATTGTAATGGGTATTTCCGGATGTCAAAAGTAGTGCTTGAGAGAAGCGCTGTAGAGCAAATAACTTTGATTAATAAAGGGGTTGTACGATAAATGCAACAGGGAAACGCTGAGAAACTACAGTCTGTTATAAGTGATGATCTATTCCCCCAGGTGCAGCATATTTCTGATGTAAAACAAGTCATTGAAGAAATGAAGAACACTTCCCAAAACCTAAGAGAGCCACAAATGAAAGCTCTCTTGCTTCTAAAGGCTATGGGGGAAAATACATATCTTCACGGGGATAAAAACCCATACTTAAAAATCTATGAATATATCATTGGACAAGGTAAAACGCATATTGCTTCACCAGATTACTACTTAGACACAATCGAGGCATTAATTCCTAAACCGCCGAAGCCTGTCATTTTAGCAGATAAAGGCGGTAAAAAGTAAATGGCACATCATTTCTTCATACAAGGTCCTCTAGGGGCAGGAAAAACATTACTTATGTCATTACTGGCACACCATTGGAAAGAAAAAACCGAGAGCAGAGGGGGGAAGGTTGCTCTTTTTTCTAACTATGGACTCCTGGACAGCTTCCCCATGACTCACTATACCGATTGGTACAAAGTCGCTGAAGCCCAGGGCAGCATAGTTTGTTGGGATGAAGCACAGATGGCGTTTTCTAACAGGAAATGGAGTAAATTCGGTTCAACCCTGGCAACAGAGGTTTTAATGTTCACAAGGAAAATGCAATCCGTTCAGATTTATTGCAGCCCCTCTATAAAAAACGTAGATAGCCGTATAAGAGACATAGTGGAAGTCCTGGTTAACGTCCGAAAAATAGGCGATAAAGGGTTCTCACTTCATTTTACGGATTATCAGACCGGGGAATTTATGCATAAGCAATTTATACCTATGTGGAAAGCAAGAAAGGTTTTCAAACTAGCTTTATATGACTCTTTTAACATGGTTCAAGGTTTTCCATTGCCTTCTACAGAGAAGCAGGGAACAGAGTTTTTCGAGACGTTAGAAGAGATACATGACAGAGCCAGGGGGAAGGTTAGATCATTCCCCAAAAAGAAGGGGAGCAAACCGCATGAACGTAGATGAATTTACACTCATTCCAAAAGGATATAAAAACAAAGACCCTAGAAGCCTTTTGTTTTTATATCCCAACTCGATAAACATTGTAGCTTACGCCAAAAAAATGCAGCAGTTTTCTTTCTATCAGTCCCTAGAGGTTGCAGAGGATTTGGCGAAGCGCCAGGGCTTCATTCTGCTTCCCTGGGAATGTATTCACTGGCAAAGAGCGAAGCTCTTCGGGGTAGATCGTAAAGTTAAGATCGGCAGGAAATCCTTTTTTCTTATGAGACCGTCAGACCTAACAAAGACAGAAAAAAGGAAACTGGATGAATATCTAAGTAACGTTGGTTAAAATCCGAACGAATGCAGCTGCAAAACAAGATCCGAATGAAGCTAAAAACGAACGATAGGGGAAATGGGAATGATTTTAACATTAAAAAGGTTAGAAATAACGGTTTTACTTCTTCATATGTCGATCATGAGAAACAGCGTTAAAAAATGGTTTAAGAAAGCCTATGGCAGCAAGGAAGGAAAAGAGCTTACAAAACGATTTGACGAAGTGAAAAAACAGTTTGAAAGCCAAATAGAACAGGAAGAAAGTAATTTTAATTTCAATATCAATGAATTTGATATGATTTACACGTTTGTCATGTGGTACAAGCCCAAACTTGAAGAAATGCTAAAAGCTGCCGGAAAAGTGAAAGAAGAAGATCAAGGACAGTTAAATTGTTTACAGGATATTATCAGCCACATGGAAGAAGTGAAAAAGCTCTATGCCTAAGTTTTTAGCGCTTTTTCTTTTTTCTGTATCACTTTCTTTCTCTTTGTGCTTCCCGGCAGAAGCAAGTGTTAATGAGTGGGAAACTCAACAACAGAACCTAGAACAACAAAAAACAGAATTGAAAGATCAGATCAAAGAACTGGACGAGAAAATAAATGCTTTCCCGGATGAAGAAAAAGAAGATCGGGAAGCAGTTATCAATAAAAAGTTAAAACTAGGAAGAGAATACAGCCGAAAGGCAAACTATGAAGAAGCCTATAAAAGAGCCATTGAAATGGCAACGGGACAAACGATAGGTGAAAACACAGGAACTGAACAACGCTCATTTATTCCGGCTTCTCTACTTCCAGGAGAAGAAGCACCGGCGCAGTACATACCCATTTATAAAGCTGCAGGGGAGCAGTATGGCGTAGATTGGTATGTATTGGCTTCCATACATAAAATCGAAACATCATACAGCAGTATAAGGTATATGATTTCAAGCGTTGGCGCACAAGGCCACATGCAATTCATGCCTTCTACTTTTTCAGCTTATGGAGTGGATGGGGACGGGGACGGAAAACGCAGCCCCTGGGATTTGAAGGACGCTATTTTTTCAGCTGCAAACTATCTTTCAAAAAACAGATACAGCACAGACCCAAGAGGGGCTATATGGCATTATAACCATGCCGAATGGTATGTAAATAAGGTTTTGAGAACAGCCGGACAGATTAAAAAAGGCAGCATTTAAAAAGTGGCTTTATCAAAAACGATCGTTTTTGATAAGAAATAAAACGAATTGAAAATGACTATTTTCCAAGCGTTTTCACCATTAAAAAATATTTACAAAAACAAATTATCACTCTTTACATCAATTACCCTTTTTGATAAAATTAAAGGTGTAAAGGAAAGGAAATATTGCTAAATGTTGGTTATTATCGCAGTTATACTAATCGTTATCGTTTTACCTGCCTTTATTGAATTTAAAATCATGAAAAGAAAGCGAGGTACTTAAAAATGATTTTTGGATATGCCAGGGTTTCAACGCCAGATCAGAACTTGCAAATGCAAATAGATGAGTTGCAAAAAGAGGGTGTGTTTGAAATTTTCCAAGAGAAAATCACAACCCGTAAGAGAGAACGTCCAGCACTGGAAGAACTGCTAAAGGTAATAAGAGCCGGGGACAGGGTTGTAGTCTATAAATTAGACCGGATTAGTAGAAGTACCCGTCATTTAATTGAACTGGTCGAAACCTTTGAGGAAAAAGGGGTCGAATTTGTTTCGATAAAAGATAATATCGACACTTCAACACCGACAGGGAAATTCTTTTTCCACATGATGGCTGCCATAGCAGAATTAGAAAGGGACGTAATTAGCGAGAGGACACGCTCAGGCATTGCAAACGCCCGGGCAAGGGGTAGACAAGGGGGGCGTCCTAAAAAGGACGAGAAGGCTATCCAGACGGCTTTAAAAATGTATCATTCAAAAGACTTTTCTATAAGTGAAATTGTTAAAGCAACCGGGGTTAGTCAAGCAACGCTATATAGAAATATAAATAAACAAGAGGCTAAATAGTTCTTTATTCCTATGAATATTGTCTTATTTATAGTATAGAATTAGGTTTTGGAGGTGTTTATTCTTGTATTTGGAAAGGGTTAGGGCAAAAGGGAATAGTTATCTGTATCTAAAGACCTATCATGTAAGAGAACATTATTCTAGCAATAAACTTACACTTTACAAGTTTGGTAGGGTTGAAACTGCTTTGGAAAATATGTACCACTGGGAACAGGATTTTAAAGCCTTTCCCTCTGAATTGAAACAGATTGGCTGCACAAAAGAAAATCTGGCTTCCTGGATAGACACCCTGGAAACCAGACTACATAGCAAAAATCGAATTGTTGTCTAGTGTTAGCACCACTAGACAACCGATAGCACTTAGGTAACAGCAAATGCGAGAGAGCCTATACGCAAGTGAGCTGAAACGCAAGTGAGAGCTTATTCTTAATACTAAGGTTTAAGGCTCTTTCTTGCAACGGGTAAAAAATATCAGATTTTGTAAAAATAGGGAGAGTCTAACATGAGAAAAACTGAAATAGTAGATTTGGAAAACGTAAGAAATTCAAATGCGATAGAGGTAGAAGATCAAAACGAAGTGAACTTTGTATTTTTAGAGCACGTTGTAATTGATTCTTTAATTTTCGAGGATATTTACGAAAAAATGGTTTACATAGTTTTAAAGCGTTTTGCGAATTTCAACTCGAAACAAGGGTTTCCAAGTGTAAAAAGGCTTGCTCAATTATCCATATGTAGCGAAAACAAAGTACGATCATCTTTAAAAAAACTAGAAGCTAAAAAGTTAATAAAAGTAACAATGAGAAATAACGGTATAACGAACCTTTCAAACAAATATACAGTGCTTAAAATAACAGAAGAGTTAAAGGAATTGAACTATAAAAATGTAGAGGAAAAGGAAAAACAAAGCACAGGGGGGGTACTTCACCACGTGAAGGGGGGTACTTCACCACGTGAAGGGGGGTACTTCACCAC
>NZ_JAIWJX010000004.1 GCF_023149135.1 Fictibacillus marinisediminis
TTGAATAAATCACTTGCTACATTTATGGGACTAGCAGCGACCGCTGTAATCATTTCAACCCTACTTTTCGGTAAATTTTTACCGCTGCTACAAGGGGTTGGAGATGTAATTGGCAATTACGTTTCTAGTTTTCAATAATTAATCAACAATTAAAAAACTAAAAAATGAGGAGTGTTCTTACACATGAACAAATCAATTTCAAACTTTATGGGAATGGCTTTAACTGCAATCGTAATCGCTTTTTGTCTATTCGGAGTAGGATACACCATGGTAAAGAACGAGACTAATGATTACAAAAGTGATGTAGAAGGTGTTACGCATCCAACAGCAACAGCTACTACTTCTAGCAATTAACGAGATACAAATAGGGATCAAGAAAGGAGTTACTTTCTTGATCTCTCACTTTTCATATGATGGAGGTTCGGTAAGTAATGAATACTACGTTAGCTAAATGGATGACAGCCATCATAGCGATCACTATTATAACTACTCCAATTTTAATGTACCTGGAAGCAATGGAAAGGGAGATTGTAGATGTTACCTTAAATGAGGCCACTAAAAAAGCCGCGATTGATGGTTACTTTACAACCGAAACCTTAGATTCCATAACAGATAATTTAGTTAAGCGTCATAAGTGGAGCCCAGATGATATTCAAATGGAAGCTACGACAGTACCGCAGCCGCGAAATGAATACATAGAAATAACACTTTCTGTACCAAGAGGACCACTGTTTTTATTTGAAGGGCTGTTTGATAATGGCCCAAAGAAAATCACTAAAAATGTTCGTGTAATGAGCGAAGCAATCAATTAGAAAGTAGGGTAAGGATCTTGTCTACTTTTTTAAAAATGGTTATGTTATGTGTGTTCTTTATAATAATCATCGCTTTACAAGTCAATTTAGAAGCTACTTCCACAGGGAGCAGGCTATTGAAGAATAATCTGGAGTTTGCTCTTCATGATTCGTCTTTAAATATTGATGTTAACAAGTTCTTAGAAACCGGAAAAGTATATTTTAATAAAACGGCTGCCGCTTCTCAATTTGACAGTAGTCTCAAATATAATTTCAAACTTAAAGACAGCAAAAAACAGGTTGACTATGATCCGCAGCAAGGAAACTTCTTTAAACACCCTATGAAGGTACTAATGATAGATTATGTGGATGATAGCGTGCCATATCCTAGAATTTATACAAACGCTATATATGGCATTAATCAAACCTTGTACGGGCCCAGTGCTTTAGCTCTGATTGAAACGAAGAGCTCCTTACCGTTTATAGGGAAGGAAAGAACGATCAGAAGGTTTGCGGTTTATGAATATAAAAAGTAATTGTAATAGTATATTTTTTATGGTAAAATTTACCTATAAGGATTTAGCTTTTATTTCTGTTTACTCTATTTTTTTAGAGTGGTCTGTCAATAAAGCTAGAGCGGTCTTTTGGACTATGGGTTAAATGACAGGACTGTTATTTAATTTTGTCTAAAGATCGCTTTTTTTATGGCGAAAATAATAATAAGAGGTAATTAAGAGGGGGATGACAAGATGAAAAAGTTATGGAGTAAATCAATTTTGTGTTCATTAGCTTTTGCGATTGGAATTAGCGGGTTTGCAGGAGTTGCGAATGCAGAAAGTAATTACAAAGAAGTAGTAAAAGGAAAATATTACTTTGATACATATTTTAAAAAGAAATATTCTTATAAACTTGGAACAAAAATCAATGCAAATATTAATAAACAAGTGATGGATGTTACCAAAACCCTTTTAAAGGATAAAAAAAGATATACAGAAACAAAGCATTTAAAAGCAGACAAATATTTTAAGTCAAGAGTAATTACATCATTCGCCCAATCAGAACCATTTGTTGAATCTGGTGAATTTGCATTTAGATATCGCTTTTACGATCAGAAGTATTATACGAGCAAAGTACATACGGTTTTGGAGATCAATACACTTTGGATGAATGATGTTAGCGAGATTAAAAAAGACTATGCAGAAACTATTTATAAGTCAGCATTGCAAAATAGTTTAGAAGCTGCATATGGCAAGACAAATGGTAATGCAATAAATAAATATGTTTTTGATATTTATCTTAAGAAAAAACAAAAGAAAATAACTAGCAAGTCAAAGGGAAGTAAAACGTTCAAGAACTTAAAAGTTAATTATTATATTGAAGATGATCATGTAAACTATGCATTTTTTTACTTAAAGGGTAATAAGTAACCAAGGGATATCCCTTTGGTTTTTCTGTATATTTATGGTATATTCGAAGGAGTAAATTTAATAATAAACAAAGGGACGCCCCTTAAATTCTTTTCTAAGCTGCGCATTTTTCAGCTAAAGAGGAGAATTTAAGGGGCTTTTTTATTTGGAAAGAGGTGTTTGAGTTGTGGAATAGTAATTTTTCTTTGAAAATCATTAAAGTACTTCTTGCGGTATTAATTTTTGGTTCATCTTTCTATGGAACTGCCGCATTTGCTGCGAATTATCCAGCCACAGAAAAAGAGTTTTTCGAGTACCTAGCCAATATTGGAAGAAAGAGATTTTCTGAAAATGGAGAGGAAGCGAATTTTTCAACTTTTAAAACATATGACGTAATAGTATATGGTTCTCCCAGAGATGTATCAGGAAATGAATCAGCTTCAGGAGGCTACTGTGGCCACGAACGTGAATACCGATATTTAGGATTTAATACTGGTGGAAACAAAGTTACTAACCAATGTTTTAGGAATGATGCTACAGGATCGGAAACACCGGAACAATGGGATTATCAAGTAGTAGATTCGAATACCAGTTCTTGGGACAACATGAGTACTTCATTAGAACAACATATACTAAATTCAAAAGTGGAAGGACATAATGCCAAGAATCTTACAGTAAACGGAATGGGCGGGAAAAGATATGCAAAAATAACCGCTCGACCAACTTGGAGATCTTCTGGAACTGTTTATACAGAACATAAAGGAGAGGTTTCTATTTGGTATGCGACCTTTAAAATCCCTCCAATGATTGGAGATACATTAATTGATACAAAAATTGCTTCTGATAAAACTACATATTACATTGACGAATACTCAAACTCAACGGAAGCAGATATTACTGTAACCTCTCAAGCAAAGTTAAAGGGATATGCTAGGGAGAGTGACATCTCAAAATTAACTGTCTCCTACGGTGATGATACACGAACAGACCGTAAAGACGATTTAGTAACTTTGAATAAAACAATTAAGTTTGATAGAAGTAAATATCCAGGAAATAAGAGTTCAGATAAGGTTTATGATATTACTTTAAAAGGGAGCGGGACAGTCCGTTCTGTATTCAACGATTATGACGAGGATGAAGCTGAGAAGGACATACGGCTTGTTGTTAAGCCTTATGTGGGTGATCCATATGTCAAAGCAAGTGCGGAAGCTACCCCAAAATCACAAGCAATTAAAGGGGACGAAGCTACTATTAAAGTCTCTGTAACAGGAGAAATGAAGAATGTTAAAGATGGATCAAATATTGACTATTGGGCTTTTGAGGTTAAGAAAAAAGGAGATAAAACCGCTCAAATTAAGAAGGTCGATAAAAGTACAAGAATCCAAGATTCACCGGACTTTACCTTCACGGTTCCGGCTTCTAAGGTCATATCCTCTACTTTCAAGCAGGAATTTGAAGCTGTTGCCAAAGCCAAATTAAAATCCGGAAGTACCAAAGAAGACGAGAATACTACTTATGCTAATGTAACTCCTCCTGATACTATAGGAATGAATTTAACCGGTAGTGCAGCCACAAGTCCTGCTTCCCAAAAGCTAGTTGGGACAAGCGCAGCTGTAAATGTGACAGTAAAAGGTTCAGTTGATAAAAGTTTTAGCACATCGTTGATCGACCATTGGGAGTTTGAAGCTAAAAAGAAACAAGAGCCTCTATACACTAAAAAGATAGTACAGTCGTCTAAAGTCAGTGATCAAGCAACAATACCATTTAGTATACCTGCTGCTTCAGTTACGACAGATGAGTTTTTACAGGATTTTGATGCGAAAATAACAGTTGTTCTAACAACTGGTAAGCGTACTACGGTAGAGGCTGCAACAAAAGCAAACATTTACAAAGAGGTTGCTCCTCCTACTACTCCGGAAGAGCCGCCAGGCGGGGGAGAACCAACAGAACCACCGCCACCTCCAAATCAGCCGCCAGTTGCTAATGTATTTGTTGGCAGTGAGTATTACTGGGTAGAGACCGTAACAGCTGGTGACAGTTCTTATGATCCTGATGGAACTATTGTTGATAAACAGTTCTATTTTGATGATGAGCCTTCTGGAACAACTTTTAAATCTGCTAGAGTAGAATCGCCAGAATCCCATAATGTCCGTGTGAAAGTTACGGATGATGATGGAGATACAGCTGAGGACCAAGAAGTTTTTAGGATCCTACCGACAACACCGGTCGCTGACTTTACAATTGAAGGAACAAAGAAAGAAAATCGGAAAATGATCTTAAGAGGGGAAGCCTCTGAAGGGGTAACACCTTCAGCAAGAGTGGCGCCTTTAGATTATACAAAATCTGTTTGGAAAATCACTCCCGTAACGCTGGGAATTGATCAAAGTGATATTCTCATTCGCCAAGCGTCTAATAAAAAGGCCCTTGAATTTCTGGTTAGAAAAGCAGGGGACTATCAAGCTACGTTAACCATAACAAATGTTTATGGAGAAATATCAAAGCCGGTTACCAAAAAGTTCACTATAGTTGAAGACCAGGTGCCCGAAGCTAAGTTCACTGTAAACGCTAAAAAAGTAGTCAGAGATAAAACGACAAAGGAAGCGACTATTCATCTTGAAGATTTAAGTGAATCAAAAGATAATGACCCAATTTCAAAGCGTACTTTCTATGTGGAGTATGACAGTAATAATGACGGAGTTATTGGAACGCCACAAGATTCACCGCGGCAAGCAATTTACTCTGGACCAAACAAATCCTTTGATTATAAGACCGATAAAGTCGGGAATTATCGGTTCAGTGTAGATGTTAAAGAGAGTTTTGGGCAACCGACATTAGAAGAGTTTATCCAGGAGCAGCACTATAAACGAGACAGCTCAGATGTTTTACACCCCAGAGGAACCATTAGCTACTATCAACAGGATGAAAATTTCAATTTACCTTCTTCCGATAAAATGGTTGAAGTGACAAACGTTGCTCCCTTGGTAGACTTCTCAGCCATCCGAAAAAACAAGGTGGATATTGTCCTTAACTTCGGTGGTCTGGATACAGCCACACAGCAGCATTTAACAGGAAAAGCTTACAACGATGGGGAGTATGACCATTACTATTACACTATTGATCAAACGTATAAAAATCGAATGACTGCAGCGGCATCCAATTTAGAAACCAACCTTTTACAAAAAGGAATCGACGCAAAGGTAACCATTGATAATAGCTACTACCATACGTATGATTCGGACGGAACAGGAATCCGGCATATTCCTCAATGGGGATTGACATACTGGCAAACTTACGAATATCAAACGGTAACGACTTCGGACTCCCATTATTCGCCGCCGGCTGAATGGGCAATCACTGGAATTACGAGTGAAGCTACCAAAACAGTTTCTCAGAGTTTTTCAAGTACTTGTACTGATACGTTTACTTGGGATGGGAAACATTGGGACGATCCTAGTGGGTGGTCTCATAGTTTTCCAAGTACCATTTCCTATAATTCAGGCGGTTACTCAGGGGTATTAAATCGACCACCCACACCGTGGCCGGAATGTCCCGCTTCCCCGCCTTCGTATGATGGGAAAAATGTGGGGGACACAGCAACAGGAAGTGCAATGAATACACTCGTCTATACAGGAACCGTTAAGAAGACCATTTCAGGTTATATCTCTCCTGAAGGCGATTCAACGGTTTATACGTATCAGCTGAAGAAAACCATCCAAAATCAAAGATGGGAAATTCAATATTATTATGATCAAGGGATTTCTTCAACAGAGCAGGTAAACACAACCGACTTTACTAGTGCTTATTCAAACCAATCGTTTAGAACAGGTGCTCAGGCCTATTATATAAAAATGGATAAAAATCCTTGGGACTGGATGGGTAACTCTTCAAAACTCAATTCAATGGTTAATAAGTCTAAAGCAAATTCAATCTTCTTTTGGAATATGGCAACTACCTCAAATAAAAACAATGTAGAGCGTTTAATTGGGTCCGGATCGCAAAAAGGACAATTTACAACGTATGATGCCATCTATCTAACCAAAAATATGAAAGATATTGAAGATTACTTTTTGAATCAGTTTATGATTAAGCAGAATTCAACCAATTTAACCGTCGTTTTGGGAGATCAGGTAGACTTCCAGGTGTTTTATGAAGACGCTGAAAATGACCCGGAATTAAAGAGGGAATATCTGTTCAAACATGATCCAACCACAATAAATGGAAGAGAAATTGATAATCAACCGGATGGACCAATTCCTGAGAATAATAAATGGATGAGTCAGCCGATTAATTTCTCAAGAGTAGGGACCTACCTTGCAAAAATCCATTCTTTAGATAATCCGATTTTCTGGGATGACGATAGATTCTTTAACTATCGTAAGTGGTCCGATGAAGAAGTACAGAAGGAAGTAATCATTAACGTACACAGGCGTCCAATAGCCGATTTTAGTTTTAAAATTGATATTGCAGACAATTACCGGCTAGACTTGGATCCGTCGTTATCTTACGACCCTGACCATGAAAAAAATATGAAAGACAAAGGGATAGTTAATTATACATGGGTTTCATACACGGTAGATGGAACGAAGTATGATGGATCGCCACCGGCTCACTTACAACCTAACAAAGTTTATGATGCGACTTTACAGGTGGAAGATATTGACGGCGCATATGGAACGGTAACTAAACGAATAAGTACAGAAAATGTAAATATCAAACCAGTTGCAAAATTCAATGTACAATCGTTGGTATCCCGCAGCCAGAAGCTTGAGTTTACGGATCTATCTTATGATCCAAACGGTGACCCGCTTACCAATTATCAGTTCACAATACGTAAACAAGCGGATAATACCCTTTTGAAGACTCTTAATGATTGGCCAACATCATTTAAAGATATGAATTTACCGGCCGGAGATTATGTCATTGGTTTAACGGTTTGGGATATACCTAAATTCCCGCCAGCCTTACAATCAGATCTTTATGAGCGGCAAATTAAGATTGTAAATGATAATCAGCCTCCTGTTTCAATTTTCTCTTTAAATCCTAATCCAGTTGAAATAGGACAACCACTTACTTATAAAGACAGCAGCTATGATCCTGATAATCATAATCCGTTAAAGTACTCCTGGAAGATCGAGAAAGTTGATGCCGATGGTTCTGTAATACAAACGTGGGAAACAGGAGCCCCGCCTAAAGACTTTAGAGACTTTGGGGGAGTTGGTAAGTACAAAGTATATCAAACTGTGTGGGATAGCCCTCCAGCACCTTTGACACCGTTATCAGATACATTCATGGTAACGTTAGATGTTATCGAAGGGCCAAAACATCCTTATGCGGAGTTTACTTGGCATCCGGAAGATATCATTACAGAGGGAGACACTATTTATCTCGATCCTCTTGCTTCTTATGATTTAGATGGAGATGTAGTGGGATATGATTGGAAGATTAAAGACCCATCTGGAGCGGTTACGACTTCAACTGAAATGTTCCCGAACATCACTAATTCGAAAAAGGGAACTTATCAAGTTGAGTTAAATGTTATTGATGATGACGGACTGAAATCAATGGTTCCAGCCAAGCATGATATTGAAGTTCTTCCTATGCAGGCTAACATTCCACCTGTAGCGAACTTTGACTGGCTGCCTTTCACACCATTCTTAGGAACTACGGTAGCATTTAACCCGGACGCATCTTTTGATCCAGATGGAAAAATTGTCTCGTATTCCTGGAAGTTTAAAAGCAAAAGTGGAACAACAACCACGAGTACCGATCACTATCCTTCCTTTACGGCAGCAAGCGATTATTATGATGTAGATTTAACAATTAAGGATGATCGAGGCGGGACGGGAACTCTTTCTCAACGGGTGAATGTCCAAATTGCTTCCTTACAGGCACTAGTCACGCATACACCAACTTGGAAAGATACTTGGGTTAAGAATGAATACGATCCAGATATCAATATCTTTAGAGCGGGTGAGCATTTTGTTATTGAGTTAACTTCTACTCCAGCAAATAAAGTTGAAGGAAGCGTTGATTTTGGTGGGAAAATTGGCAAGGTAGACATTCCATCCAGTGCTTTCACTCTTGTTAGCTCAAAACCATTTGAAATGAAATGGTGTGCTGAATTGTATAGAGATGACTTTAAATTTATTCCCGATGGAGAGTACATGTTTAATTTCAAATCATATCATCCAGTTGCCAATCCATACGTGGAAGCTACGGATAACTACATTGTAAAAATTCAAGGTAATATATTTGAAGAATTAGGATATCACAGAAGTTACTAAAAAATGGCCTATTTAGGGGGCTTTAAAAGGGGTTTGAATATGAATAAAAAAGGACTTACGGTTTCCTTACTTGTGGGATCCTTACTTTTATCCGGCTGTGGGAAAGCAGAGGAAGTAAAGAAGGTCAAAGCGGCACCAGCCATTGTAAATAATTTAAAGCACTTAAAACATGAAAATCCTCTTGGAGGAAATAGTTTTGACCCTGAGAGATTAATGTATGCTTCCGCGGACGAAATGAGTTTTGAAGAAGTTCCCTATGATAACGGCGTTGACAATGATGAGGCCTTTTATGCCATAAAAGATCCGGAGTTTATCGATCTAGATGTGTTTGAGGATAATGGGGAAACTCAATCGTATTGGATGCAGAGTAAGGGGTATGAATTTACCAAAAGGGAAAATGGTGATGATAAAAGTGGGAATGATAAGACCATATTCTCGATATATCGCTCTACAATAGAGGACGATAAGTGGAGTAATACGGACCAGTTAGCCTTTGAGTTTAGTGTGAACAATATCGGAAAAGTAAAAGATGGAGAATATGTTCCGGCTGCGGAAGAAAAAATCTTAGACAATGCGAGCAAACCAGTCTTTAATGATATTCCAAAAGGTTATCATTTTACTGGTGTTGATCTTATCAATAATTCACTGTATTTCTCCTTTGTCAAAAACAACAAAGAGACGGATGAGGAACAAAACTTATTGGTAAAACGAGTTTTGCTCGAGAAGGAACAGAATAAAATAGATACCATTTATGATGGTGTATACGGAGAAACCAGCTTTTTGAATACAGCTGCCGGCCCGCGGATGTATGTATACATAGGGAGGATCTATTACATCTGCAAAGAGATTGGACAAGCTCCTTTCAAGTACACCGATACTACTAATCTATTGGAGAATGAGGGTTATCTATCATTCATGGATGATAGCTTCCTGTACGTATATAGTGATGGTTTAAAGAAAGTAAACTTGGTAACAGGCGATCCGCTCTTTACAAAAAACGGCGATGATCGGGTTGCTGAAGGTACTCAGGTGGTTGATGTGGATAAAGACCACATTTATATCATTGATCAAGAGAAAAACCAATTTCTTGTCTATGATAAAAATTTGAAGAAACTATCAACTTCACCAGACTTTAAATGGGAAGATGAAGGCTTTAATGAATATGAGTTTTACGCTACTAAAGACAGGATTCATGTATGGCAGCAAGTGGAATATCAACGTAAAGAAGCAATTGAAAAAATACAAATAACTAAACTAGAAAATAAAATAAAATAATTCATAAAAAAATCCCATCTGCATTATCTCTATCTATTTTTACTTAAAAAAATTTTACTAACGTACAATTTTTATTTTCATGTATATTAAAAGTAATAATTGAAATATATACCAGTTGGAGGTTAAATAATGTCATCTAGACCCAAGAAAATTGATGTGTTTAATATTTATTATATAAATTTTTCAAAAGTTTATGAAATATCAATGATGATTAATAATGTTATCGTATCAACTATTCAAAGAGAAAAAAATTCTTCCCACGAAACAATTGATGCTTTTTCATCAAACGCATCAATATCAACTGCATTAGATACTTTAACAAAAATTAAAGGGGTTTTTGGTACACAATTTACAGAAAAACAAACAAACTCCTCTAAATTAGTAGAGTCTCTTGATGTTAAGACAACTAAATCGATTTTATTAAAACATATAGATAATCGAAGCAAGTCAATCGATCACTTCACAGATTGTGAAGAAGGAGATCTCATAAAAATTGATAATGTGCAATTAAAAATACTAAACGAAGAAAATTTAAGAGAATTTAAACTTTTTAGGAGCGATGCCTTAAAAGGGTTCCAGGTAGATGGTGTAGATGTTAACAATTTGGTAACCTCGATGTTAAAAGATTATTCCTACTTATTATATGGGAAAGTGCCTAGTTCTTCTGTGCCGATGGTAATTAAAATACCAATGGAATTAGAAAACGAATTTGAAAGCAAATATAATATTGATGATCTTACAATAGGAAAAGTCTCAATTATAGGAGTTTATAAAGGATTTGTTAGAGAAGATCATATTAATATAAATACCTTTAACTATTTATATGATATTGGGTTAGAACAACAATCTAATGAAGAAGAAGAGAAAGTAATTTCAAGTTCATATTCAAATATAACTAGTCAGCCTTTTCCAAAGAGTTCGGATAAACCATTTGCTTTTATAGATGTTATTGCAATTGTGCAAAATATTAATTTCAGTGAAGATCAAGAAGAACAACCAATCCATATATCTTGGTATAAAAAGGTTTTATATATATTTAAAAAGAAGAGGAAATGATGAATGAGTAGATATACTTTATACACTTATAAAAATCGAGATGAATTTGAAACTTATTACAAAGAAATGGAGGAAAAAGGATACATTATTTCTCCTTTTATTTTTCAAAATACAAAAGATTTACTTGAAGAAGATACAGAAAATATTATAGATATTTCAAGTCTAGTCCAATATTTATTAGTAAATCCAGCTGATGTAGTACCTGCTATCAATAACATATTACCTGCTGATGAAGAAACACGATTTATTATAATAGAGTCTTTGTCAGATAAAGGATTAGAAATTTTTCGTAATCATTTTGAGGATAAGGCACCCTTATATCCAGAAAAAAACAATGAATTCATTCAAGAAGTAGCGGAAAATTTCAATCCTTTTGATAGATTTTATATATACTCTTATAAAAATGATGATGAACTAAAAAGTATAATTGAATATTTGAATGATAAGAAAATATCTCTTGTTAGTTTTAGCCAAATTGATGAGCATTTCACTACTCATTTTGCTTCGAAAGAAAAAGATATCTTTGTTGACATTACTTCTCTTATTTCAGCAATAAAAAATAATTCTAACTTAATTTATTACGCTGAAAAACTAATAATTGAAAACCCTCGATTTAAAATCATCGTACAAATCAATAAAGTTGAAAAAGCATTGGAGCATTTTAGATTAATTTTAAAAGGAGTCAAACCTATTAACGAAATATTACCAGTAGTAGTTACGGAGATTGAGGATGAAATTTCAGTAAATAATGTTGTGAAAATTACTGACTTATCAACCCAAGGAGTTAATGAATTAATTAAAGAGGTATCTTCTAAATTATTTGGGCATAAAAAATTCAAAGATCAATTGCCAAGTGCCTTTAATAATTTTATACTCTTGAATAGAATCAAGGAGAAGAAAGTGTTTTCTATTTTTCTTTTAGGTCCCACAGGATTAGGAAAAACAGAATTTGCCACTTTACTTAAAAATCAATTAAACCCCCATACTTCCATGGTAAAGATAAACTTTGGAAACTATAGTAGTCAAGATGCATTAAATAGTCTTATTGGAAGTCCGAGAGGCTATATCGGTTCTGAAGATGGAGAGCTAGGTAATAAATTGGCCAAGAGCAAAGTTGGTATCATTCTGTGTGATGAATTTGAAAAAGCAAATTCTCAGATATTTAATTTTTTTCTGGAATTACTAGAAGACGGACTATTCACTGATTCGTTATCAAGAGAACATAATATCGATGGTTATATCATTGTATTTACATCAAATTTGGATGAATCTAATTTTTATAAAGTAATTCCTACAGAACTAAGTTCACGTTTTGATTTAGTATGTGAGTTTAGTTTGTTGACAGAGGTTGAAAAGAGAAACTTTGTTAGCTATTATGTGGATAGCTTTTTAGAAAAGATTAAAAAGGAAAATACATTGGATAGGCAATTTACAACTCAAGAAATTCAAGAGTTTAAAAATATAAATGTTAATTCCATAGAAAATATTCGTGATATTAGAAGGCTAGTGATTAAAAAAATATTGAAGTAGGACGACACCTCATTAAAGAAGTTATGGAAGCCTTTATTTGTAAGCTTGTCTCTACTTACAATTAATGCTACATTTATAGCAGTTTAATAATATTAAAGGGACGCCCCTCTATGTGAATCCATGTGGTTCATACATAGGGGGCTTTTTGTCTTTTAGGAGGTGAAATATGAAAGCAAAAGTAAGGACAGCTAAAAGGATAATTGTAGCGGGCTTATTAAGTAGCTCTGTTTTCTTTGCTGCCGATAACACGGTATCAGCTGAAGTGGGAAGCGATTATTTTAAACATCGAAATCAGGAATTAAAACATCTGGCTAAGGATGAAAAGCAATTAAAGGCTGTTGATAAGGCTGTCATAAAAGCGAAACAAAAGATTAGACGCATGGATCTTCAAGTAACGAAAGTAAGTGCAAAAATCGTTAACTTAGAGAGAAAACAAAAAGCTCAAAAACAAACCATCAGTCATCTTAAAGAGCAATACTCAAATTTAGATAATGCGATTGCTGCTAAACAGCAAGAAATTAAGGAAAAGGTTGTTTCTTATTATGAGAATGGCGAACAAATGCAATATTTAAAGGTCCTGGCGGGCACTGCAAGCATTAAGGATTTCATTTCACGTGTCATTTTAATAAACGTTATGAACGAGTCTGATCGTGACATTCTTAAGGGCTATTTCAAAGGGAAAGAAGACAATCAATCTAATCAAAAGAAGCTTGCTGCTGAGATTAAGGAGCTTGAAAAACAAAAAACTGAATTGAAGGTGCTCAAAAAGGATCTAGAAAAGAGCAGGGCCGAGAAAAAAGCTTATATGGCAGTCCTTAAAAACATCCAAAAGAATCTGCAGGTTTATGTACTGGATTCTAAGGAAGAACTAAATCTTCTTTCAGCACAAGAACAACAGGCAGCACATGAAGCAGAACAAGAACAGCTAAGCTTGGAGGGCAAAATTCCTCTTATGCCAGTTGGTGAATGGCAGACATTCCTTGCTACCTATTATGATTCCAATTTTCAATCCACCGGAAAGAATCCAAGTGATAAAGGCTATGGGATTACAAAATCAGGAGCCCCAGTCCAGGCGGGTGTAACAATCGCTGTAGATCCCGCTGTTATTCCTCTTGGTACTTGGGTGGAGATTAAGTATCCGGATGGGAAAATGGAGCAGAGACAAGCCCAAGATATCGGTGGAATGATTAATGGCCACCACATTGACGTTTATGTTCCCAATGCTGATGGTTATGGGAAACATGATGTGCAGCTAAGATTAATGACCTATAAAGAAACAGTGAAATCAGGGGAAGAAAAAGGACTATTCATACGGCCGGCTACAGGAAGTATTACATCCGAGCATGGGGAGCACAGAAGCTATGAGACCCATGTAGGAATTGATATCGGTAAGAATGGCCGTACTGAAGATGTGCCGATTCATGCTGCGGCATCTGGTACCGTTATACGATCATATTTATCCAGCTCATACGGAAACGTGGTATTTATTCGTCACAAGGTAAATGGACAGGTTTTCACTTCAGTTTCCGCTCATATGGAAACACGGTTTGTTAAAGAGGGAGATGTAGTCCAACAAGGCCAGAAAATAGGCCTAATGGGCAACACCGGTTATTCATTTGGACCTCATTTGCATTTTGAGTTACATAAGGGTGACTGGACCCCAGATAAGAAGAATGCTGTGGATCCGCTAAAATACTTACCACGGTAATTTTGGAATCCTTGAAAGGGGTGATTACTCAAAAGTAAACATTTATTCTTTAATTTCAACAAAACACATAATGGGGAGGAAAGATCAGTTTGAAAAAATCTACAAAGAAGATTGCAATCGCAACACTTGCTTCAGTAATTACCCTGTCACCAATTGTTGGACAAGGCCAGCAGGTCTTCGCTGCTTCATCAACTAGTTCTACATCAGCAGAAAAAAAAGCAGAAACAACAGTTAAATCATTTGAAACTAGTACAAGTAAATTAAATACGAATATTACCAGTGCTTCAAAAACTCTGGCAAGTTTGGATTCCAAGTTGGTAAGCAGTGCGAAATCCTATTATTCAAAAGCCTATAAAGAGGTAAATGCTCTCAAATCAAGTTCAAGTAAAACAAAATTGTTGGACCGTGTTAAAGAAGGAAAATCAACTATTGATTATTCAGATAAGTACACCGCAGCAAAGGCAGCTGGTGCGAGAATAACAACTGCCAAGACCACGTTTACAAAGAATTTCAGTTCCACAAATATTGATGATCAAGTGGACAAGTTGCAGAAGGCTATAGATAAGGAATTGCCGTTGTTTACTCCATTAGCATCAGCTCTTAAGGAGTCCTTTAAAAAGGCATATTATGACCCTGCATATGCTTATGTTACAAAATATAAAAATGAAGTTAAAGGTACAGATGGTGTAGAAGCATTAGAAATTAATGCTGGAAAAGTAAATTCCAATGTAACAACTGCCGCAAAGACATTGGCTTCTATAGATACCAAATTAGTTAGTACCACTAAAACAGCTTATGATAAATCCTTAAAATCCGTAAATGCTCTGCCAACTAACTCAATTAAAACGAATCTATTAGGAAGATTGGCAAAGGTAAAAGCCATTCTAGATTATGCAGGAAAGTATCAGGCAGCTAAGAGTGCAGCATCTAGAATGAGTGCTGCTAAATCAGAGTTCACAGACGCTTTTGATCCAGACGATTTATCATCACAAGTTGAAAATTTAACCATACTGCAAAAGGCCATTGATAAGGATTTACCTTATTTTACGGCAATAGGAACGGTAGGGGCTCAGTTCAAAGTTAAATACTATGATCCTGCCAAGGCGTATATCACTAAATACGAAAAAGAAGTACAAGTTTCTGTCCTAATTGATAAATTTGAGGAAGACATGAATGATGATGTTTCTTATAGTGATTTACGTACTCAATACAGTAATATCAAAACAGCTCTTGATAAATTACCAAAAAGCAGTATGAAAAATGCTCTTGTTGAACGGTTAAAAGAAATTATAGGCGTTCTTGAACCTGCTGAACCTCAATCTGGTTATGACTCTCCAGATACTGGGCTGGAAATCGCCCTTAACAGCATAAAAATTGAAGGTGCAGCCGGGGCTAAAACTTATACCGTTAAATACAGAGAGGATAACTACAATTATGATGATTTAAATGCTGGTCAGTTTAAAGTTTATTATAAAGATGGTACCTCTGTTGTTTTAGATGGAGATGCTACAGTTCTAGCGGGTGACACAAGGCAAGCTAGTGTAGTATTCTCAGACAATAATGGGTCTGAAGCCTATCTTATTGAATATGGCATTGGTTTAACCGATAATACACCTATTGCACTTGGAACCGTATTTTGGAAGGTCCAGCCAGTTGAAGACCCGGATGAAGAATATAATGATGATGACGGATCTTACGACGATGGAACAGAAGATGACGGCACCACTGATGATGGCACCGGCGATGGAGATACAGGTGGCGATAATGGCGGTGATGCAGATCCATTTGATCCTGGGAACTTTGGTGAATAACGGGAATGCACTTTCGTTTTTAGGGAGTTCTTATCGGCCTCAATAAAGAAGAGCTTGGCGTTTTGCCAAGCTCTTTATCCTTTATGTCCACCGATTAATTTACTTCTGTGAATAGCTGTCCCTGCTTGGGTAAAAGAAACCCCTCTTAATAAAGAAGCAGAACCATGTTTCCTTCTGATTTCATCCATCGTATAACCAAGCCGGGATCGTTTAGGATTATCCAAGTCAAACAATGATAGCTGTATTTCGGAATCATCTACAATATTCAAAAGTCTGACATCAATACTTCTGACTACATCACCATTATAAAACTTCTCAAACAATTCAAGACAGACCTTATAAACATCCATCGTAATGTTTGTAGGTTGATCGATTGTTTTTGATCGATTGAATCCGCCGCCGAATGAATCTTTGGAGTATCCGATACCTAAATTTATTGTTCGCCCCGCTTTACGAGCAGACCGTGTTCGCCTGGCTATTTCTTCGCAAATTTCTAAGATTACATGTTTTACTTCTTCTTTATCTGAGTAGTCCCTTAATAAAATTTGGCTTTTTCCGAAACTGATTTGACCCATCATAATAGGAGCACCTAGATCGCTATGATCAATACCGTGCGCGTGGTAGTAAAGCTGGTTTCCCATAATTCCAAAATTCTTCTCTAATAGTTCTAAGGGGTAGTGGGCTAAGTCACCGACTTTAACAATTCCCATTCTGTTTAATGTGTTTTGTGTTTTTTTACCGATACCCCACATTTCAGAGAGCGGGGTAACCGGCCATAATTTCTGAGGCACTGATTCATATGTCCACTCCGCGATTCCTTCTGTTGTTTTTTTAGCCTCAAGATCCAAACATAGTTTGCTGAGCAACATATTCTCACCAATTCCAATCGCAACTGTGAGCCCTAACTCTTCAAATATTTCCGTTTTTATCCTTCGTGCGATCGACCATTTGTCTCCAAAAATGCGCTCAACCGGATTTACCCGTATGAACGCTTCATCTATGGAATAAATGTGTAAGTCTTCTCTAGATGCAAAACGATGAAGAATTTTAGTTACTGCCATAGACATATCAAGATAGTACTTCATTTCTGCATTAACAATGTGAATTTCTTTATGTTGTGGAATCTCAAACAAGCGACTTCCTGTTTTGATGCGATATTTTTGTTTCATAAGGGGAGTAGCTGCTAATACGACACTTCCTTGACGATCGGTAGCTCCAACAACAGCTAAATAGGTGGTTAAAGGATCTAAGCCTCTTTTTATACATGAACATGAAGCATAAAAGCTCTTTAAGTCAATGCATAAGATGCTCTCTCTTTTTTTATAATCCATAATAAACACTCTCCAGAACGTATGTTTTATTTATTATATGCGAATATACGTTCTTATACGCTGGAAAATATAACTGTATTGGAATTATTTAGTAAAAGAAGGTATTTAATAATTAAATGAAGGGTGTACTAATTGATAAATTCTAAGAATAAGAGGATGCGCAGATGGTGCTTGAAATTTAAACTAGTTTATACAATAAGATTACGTATCAGGGACGGCCACCCTTTTTTGTCAGAGCCATAATGATACAGAAAAGCTTGTACCCAACGGTCAAGCCCAAAGGCCACACAGCCAGAAAAAAGGGAAGGAGATTCTTTGTTTAATTGGAATGCATCGCAGAGCATTGTACCACAATGGTTACCGGATGCAATGGATACATGAATGTCCTCATTTGGAGAAAAAATGATTTCATATTTCGTATTGTCTGCAATTTGATAAAACTTTTTATCTTGATTCTCATGTAAAAAAAAGGGATCGTTCGAGGTGGTGAGATATCCTCGAAGACCCAAATCCTCAAAAAGATCCCAAACATCACTCAGTAACTGCATCCGAACGTTTTTCACGTCTTTGTCAGAGCCAACAAAAACAATTTCTCTCATTGTGAATTCCTGCAATCTCGTAGGAGACAATCGGTGAGGATGTTCATGTCGATAACATCTTCCTTTGGCAGAATATAACTGTAAGAGCTCTGGATTCGACTGAGAGGCCAACTCCTCATAAACATGGTAACAGATACAGGGTTGTAAGAAGTGGTCGGTAGTTTTAAAGAGATGATTCGTGTCTTGATGACTCTGAGATAATTTTCGATACTGTGTAAGGATATCAAACTCATGAGGAATTTCACTTAAGCGATACAAACGTTGGGGGAAACATTTAGCATATCCACTTACATGCATACTTTTGTTGGAGAGAAACGAGGGATAGTGTTTAAAAACCACGTGATGTTTTTTGGCAATCTGACATATTAACCGGTCGAAGGCTTCCTCTAGAAATGAACTGTCGCCTGTCAATATGGCACCAGTGGAAGAATGAACAAATGAACTATGGTAGGAGGGAATATGCATTGTATTGTCCTCCAACACTTTTTGCTTAAGGGTTGGGTTGGTGGATGGCTGGGTAAAATATCTTTTGATCTGTTTTTTCACTTCTCGATGATTTAAAGTATCCACAATTAACATCTGATCGTTGACTTCGATGTGAAGGATACTTTCAGAGAGGTAGTAGAGATTTTCCAGATCACCGAGAACACGTTCCCGGTTTGTATTTAGTTTTTTTAAAGGAATATAAAGTAACATATTAATCCACCTACCTTAAATAATTGGAATCATGTTGATTAAATTTACAGGTACTCTTAAGTAGCACAACATGAGTAATAGTAATTTTTGTGTGGACCCTGAATTCTTATATGATGGGTTATTTAGATCCTGTCACATGCTTTAAAATGTTTCCGGAATCGTTCAATTTCATCAGTAGTTCCCAGGGGAAAACATGTTTTTACAATTTCCATTTTTATTGTGTTTCCTTGCTTAATGAGTTCGTTGTATAACGGTCCAACATAATATTCTCCAGCTGCCCTCCATTTGCTGTCAATGGCCTTTTCCGCTAGCTGAACAAACGAGGCACCTGTTTTAAAGAAATACAGGCCGGTTGATGCATAAGGAGACATTGGCGTCTTTTCCAGTACTTCGTCAACCGTACCATCTAAGTTTGCTTTAATATAACTTAAATTCGGTTCTGTGGATTCGAAGCTCCAAACTACACCGTCTGCACAATTTTGATGAGGTGACCATGAATGGTAACCGATATCAATATAGGTATCACAATTAAAGATAAGTAAAGGTTGTTGATTATTGATGTACTGTTTGGCCTTTAATACTGTTTCTGCTTGTCCTCTGGTCCAAGATTCAATGGTAAAGACCGTGCAAGGATACGGGCAATACTGTTTGATTTTCTTTAGAAGTGAGGTGTGTTGTAGATCCCGTTTTAAACAGATGAATATCAATTTATAGGGCTTCTGAAAAAAAGGTTTTAATCCTTGTAACGCCCAGGAAAATAAAGGTTCTCCCTCGCATTCTACTAACATTTTAGGAAGAGAATAGCCTGCTTTCTTTAACCGTTCTCCTTTACCAGCCATAGGGATGATGATATTCATACTTGGATTTCCTTAATCCATGTTAGTGCATCCGGCCAATTTTTAAATGAAAGGGCTAGATCATCGATGTATACTTCCCCATAGGGTTTTCCGAATACGACTTCATCGTAAGGGATCTCATAACGATCGAGCCAATCTAACGTTTGTTTCCCTACATTCGCAATAACCTTTCCCACATTTCCATGCTGTGTTTTCATATTTCTAGCCGTGTGTATGATAATTTCATGACCTTGATTCTTTAATTGTTTTACGCCCTCTATTGCTCCAGGTAGTGGTTCTAATTCCGAGTAGGTCATGTGTGATTGACGTAGTTCACACAACGTGCCGTCAAGATCTATCACAATTCTCATATTGTCCTCCTATTGTCCATCTTGTAGAAGTTGATACAAAAGTTCGGTTCCCAACCCGTACATGACCCACTGCCGTTGAGGAAAGTCTTGATGAAGTGGAATCATGGAAAGAAAAAGAAGTGCTTCAATGAGGCGAACTTTTTTATCATTTAATTGAAGAATATCGGCCAATACATCGTGAATACCTACTTGTTTTTCAGTGGTGTGAAGTTGGTATTCAATGCAAGTAGAAGTGGTCTGCACATCGAAACGATTGTGAATAAGCAAGTCATAACCTGATAAACTATGCCTTAGTTTTGCAAGATCATAACGTGGATCCCCATATGGCGTAAGCTTCCCGAAGGAGCCTCTCGGATCAATCACCTTGATACGTCGAGTTTGATCATCATAAAAGATGTTGGAAAAACAAAGATCCCCATGGATAATAGCTCCACTGTTTGTATTCAGGAGATCCAAAAGATAGTTTTGATTCTCCATTAATAAAAGCAGCGGGTTAGGGTACGATTTTCCGTTAATTTTTAACGCTTTTTTAACATGGCTTCCCCTATGAACCAACAGATTTTTTTGTAGATACTCAGTTAACCGGTTTATGGTTTTGTCCCAATACATGGAGTGAATTTGCTCTTTATCTAAGGGCATTTGATATTGCTGGAAATCAGATAACATGGCTTGTACGGCCTCTCCAACATGATCCCAATTGACATTATCTTTTTTCAAATAAAGTTGGGATAGAGTAGGGGAAGAAATACGTTCCAATTCCACATACATGTTATTGGAACCTAAAGAGTACCCATGTACACGAGGCATATAGATATGAAGGGAAGAGGGTAATTGAATGTACCATAAAATTTCACTTTGAAGAATGTCCGTCTTATGACTGGTTTTCTTTACGGTCAGACCATTATTTGTGAGTTGTAAGGAATTGAAGAAGCGTGAATTATAACTTTCATTCATGTTTAATCACTCTTTGTTTTAAAATAAGCTTTTATTTCATCTTTTAAATACTGAGAGGTTATGGGAAGGAAAAAATCAGCGTTAGACGCATCTTTCCATCTAAGAGAAGCACCTGGATAAAACAAGTGTTCTTTTAGATCCTGTATAGCATCTGGGGAAAAGGGTTCCTTAAAAGATGATTTCAAATAAATAAATAGAGTAGAGGCAATTAATTCACCAAATAAGTAGTTATGGTAGTAAACAGGTAAGCTGGAGAGGTGTGATTTACTTGCCCAATATGGAAAGTCCCAGTCCTCAGGTGGGTTCACCTTTTGAATGTCTTTTACCAATGTCCACCATAACTCGTTTAGGTTTTGTTCGGGATTTTCGTATAACTGCATTTCAAACAACGTTAAGGTCATGGTCCAATACAGCCGGACCAACAAGTTTTGATAGTATGTTTCTTTAGCTAAAACCTCCGAAGCGTCTTTGGAAGGGAAATGGATAGAATATAGAGGGATTTTCTCGAACAACAAGGCGATCGCTTCACTGATAAAGATTTGCGAAGGCTGTTTAAGTAAAAAGGGAAGAGAGGGGTTCATGGACATTTCATAAGCACCATGACCGAGTTCATGGAGCAGTGTCTGAATAGATTGAAAGGTGGGATTTTGATTCACTGAAATTCGAATGTCTCCCTGTCGGTCCACATGAAAACAAAAGCCAGTGGGGCTTTTTTCTTGATCATTGGTGAAATTCCCATTTTGGATTAGTGGTGCGATGTCGAGGTTGATTTTTTCAAAAAAATCCTTGATGTCTAGCATATCAATTGAACAGTTTATATGATTATTTTTATAGTACTGAAAAAAAGGATGCTGATAATGCCAAGGCTGAATTTCTTGAGATGAGATATTAAACTTTTCCATGATTTCTTCATCAATCATTTGTTTAAGGTATTCATATATAGGATCTAGAGAGGATTTGATATGATAAATGGTTTCTTTTACATCCTTTACATTTAAATCCTGTGTGGACAATTTAAGTTCATAAAAGTTTGAATATCCCTTTTCTCGTGCAACTTGATTTCTCTTCTTAACTAAAGTGAGTAACTGATCCTCAATTTCTTGGCCACTCTTCATATAAGCTTCCCAATACTTTTTACGTTCATTGGGATCAGGTTGGTTTTCCAGTTCCCCAAGGAGTTCGCTTTCTGTAAAGGTTTGTCCATCAATGGTAGGACGGAATGTAGCGAAATGGAAGTTAAGCCCACTCCACAACTCATTCATTTGTTCTCGTAAGGTCAAATCATAACTAAACTCTAATGTTTCATTCCGAAGCATATTGATTTGCATATGTTCAAGCGAGGTGTTATTTGATCGCTCCTTTGTCTTTGATTTGATCAGTTGCTGTACCTCTTGGGATAATAATAGGGTTTGATAAGCCTTTTCAGTTTGATCGGCTGCTTCAATCAAATCTGGATTTCCAGTTACAAGTAAATGCCATAAAGAATCCATCATTCTCTCATATTTTTGCTTCATTTCCATATTGAGCCGCTGTAATTCCATAAATTAAGCCTCAAATCCTATGAATTTTTTTACTTCTTTAATATTGAAGTCGATGGTAGTAAGGGAGGCTTTTATCTTTTCGCTTTCTTCAATAATGATCCAGGAATCCTTTTGAAGAATATCAATTAAGAAAGAAAAAAGGATACTCGATAGCTCTCGTACATGGACTCCCTTAACAAACCTTGAGAATCTTTGAAAAAAAGAAGCGGTATCAATATTAGCTAAGTTTAAATGACAGGTGTCAGGTAAAAGAAAAAGGGGTTGATTGACATTTTCTAAAAGTGACGTTATGTCCTTTTCAAAAAAAATACATTGTTTAAAATGAGGATGAATCGTAGTCGTTATATTATAAGATGAGTAAATTTTTGTGATTTCGTCAATAAACATGTACATCTGGGAGAGGGACGTATCTTTATAACGTAACCCAGGAGCCAGTATGACCATCGGAACTCCTAGACGTGACATTTTATGAGCTAATAAACTATGATGCATCAAGATTTCTCGTTTTCGACGAAAATTTTGAAAATGACCAAATTCAAATACGGATGAAAGGGTAAGGCCATATGCGTCCAGATGAGATTTAATGAGGGAAATATCCTGGAGAAAGGCACTTCCCATTTCTACCGATGTCATCCCGTGATCGGAAATTCGTTTAAAGGCCGCAAGGTAATCATGTTTCCATTGACTAACATGATACGATATATACGGATTAAACCTCATCTCCAATCCTCAAAGTAGTGAGCCTGCTTTATTGAAAACACGGTTCCATACTTCTCGGTTATTTTTGTGTTTTTATTCAATCGTCTTCTTACTTTTTCTCCGTACCGATTGTATAACCAATTAAAGTTTAAGGCTAATCGTTCCACGCTTGCTCCCGTAAAATGACCAATTAGTGACCTTCGAAAACGATAACTGGATTCGTTTTTCGTAGATCCATGGATGATTCTTCCGTTAAAAATAACAATATCACCGGGCTTAGTTTGTACGTTGATTATTTGATCTGGATCGTCAATTTCAACTTTTTGTCCTGCATCCGAAAAATACTCTCTAACACTATTTGTTTTTGTCTTAGGTTGAATCAACTTCATTTTTTGTGAACCTTTAATAAAAGTTAAACCGCCGTTTTCATGATCTGAACCATCCAAGCTAATCCAAGCTGCGTACGTTGTGCCCGGTGTAACGCCGAAGGCATAATTGTCTTGGTGCATCGGCAATCCAGGTGTATCGGGAGACTTAAAATAATAACTAGTAGAGATCAGAAGGGGTTCCTCACCAATGATTTCAGCCATTAAGTCAAACAGATGTGTTTTAAAAATGGCATCGGCAACAATCGAATTCTTTTTGTGATAATCGCGTAAGCGAGGATACAAGCTGAATAAGGGTTTATCACGGTTTTGAAGGATGGATTTATTTTGAAGAAGATGAACCCTTATGCGTTCGTATTCCTCCATTACTAACGTGATGTATTGTTGCGGATAAACATCTGAAAGAACCAAATAGCCTTCCTTATCAAAAAATTCCTTTTGCTCATCTTGAATATGGATCATAAGGACGCCTCCCTATTTTTTTATTCCATGAAAATTGGGCCGTTTCCGGATACGTATTCCTTTTTTGTTTACAAGGTAATTGTAATTAAGTGTAACTTTTTAGCACTCACAGGTGCAAAATGCGAGATAATGGATTGCCTGAATTCTTCTTTTGTGTTGTTTGGAGGCGAATCATGAAGTACAGCGCCGTTGTAAATGACAATATCTCCAGGGGAAGTGTTCAGATGTACGATTTCATGCCCTTCAGGAACTTTTAAAGTCTGTACATACCCACCGAAGGTATCAGCCTTTTCATCGATTGTTTTTTCAGGTTCCAATATATCAAAATCAGCGGTGCCTTGTACGAACCGCATGCTTCCATTTTCAGTTTTTGCTTCACTTAAACTCACCCAAACTGCAATACATTTTCCGGGAGTTACACCAATCCCATAATTGTCTTGATGCATGGGCATACCCTGAGCTCCTGGGGGCTTGAAATAAAAATTAGTGGAGATTAGATCGACTTCTTCCTCCAACAAATGTTCCACTAAGGAGATGACCTCAGGTTTCATGACAAAGTGAAACACGTTCTCCTCTTTTTGATGATAATCTTTGATTCTGGGATAAAGGGATTCTAGGGGTTTCTCAGGGTCTTGTTGGATAATTCCCTCCCTAACTTGATCCATCCATAAATGTTGATACTGTTCTTTTAATTTTTCCACTTCTTCAGATGTATAGGCATTTGGAATCACAACAAAGCCTTGCTGTTTAAACTCGTCCAGTATGCTGGTCATGGTCATCAATAGACCCCCTCAGTTAATTAGTAGTAGGTCAAGCATATTAAAATAAAGGACAGATTCCTCGGCTTTATTTGTATATTTGGCCAAGTAGCTACCATCTATAAGGTTGTAGGCAATAATAGCCGAGTGTTCCTCCTTCATATCGCCTATTCTAGGGTTAATCAAGTGTAAAAGCGATGACTACCTAGTAAGGAGGCATTTATGGATCCAAAAAAAACAGACCCTAAGAAAAACGAAAATCATAAGGATCATGATATGAAATCTAAAGCTTTAAGAGAATATTACTTACTAGAAGACTCACTGCAATATGATAAACCCCATTGGGAGCATCTTTATTTCTCGAGATTTCAACGTATGTTTTGGGGGAAATTTTAACAGAGATTTCTTCTTGATAAACGTAGAAAACCGCCTCCCGAGTGGGGGCGGTTTTCTGTGTGGTCTTAGGAGGTAACCGGAAAAAGAGAAGAATAATAGGTTCTAATTTCCTGGTCTTTAAATTCGGAGGAGTCGAGGAGGGGGAGGTTTTGCTGCTTTCTCTTATCCATCATAGCGCTTAAATACTGAAGGACTTCGTTTTTGTAGCGCTGGAGGACAACTTCTTCATCTTGGTGTGAAAACTCCATGATGTTATAAAGAAGTTGTTTGATTTGGAGAAGATGCTCTTCAATAATGGAGGCGTTATACTCAGGTTCCCGAGGCAAGGTGTCACCTGAAACGTTCAAATCTTCGGTAGTCCTTAGATATTCAGGAAGTTTACTTTCTGAATGCCTGGTAACAGAATGAGCATAATCCTCTCTAATTGATTGAATCAGATAACCTACTGGATTGTCCGTTTTTTTCTTAGTAAAGACCGACTGGCTATATCGAATATTTCGCTCGATTTGTTCTAATGGAAAATCGTTTATTAAACTTTTTGCTACTGAGGTTTTGATCCCTGTATTTTCTAAAATTACTTTTAGTTGCACTTTTGGATCCGGGTCTTTTGAAACAGATAGTGCCCTTTGCTTGTTGGTATTTTTAAAAATTAAAAATTTGATTTCGGTTACTTTTTTTCCGGTCTTTGTTTCTGCAAACTCAAAACACAGATCGGTTTTTTCCTCAAGTTCCTTTTTGCTGACGTTCAATATCTTATCCTTAAAATGACCGAATAACTTGTACTTAGTCGGTGAAATACCAATCACTTCACGGAGTTCATCCAGTAAAAAGGTTCGTTGGCCAATGTGCTCATATTGTTTCAATAACTCATAAATACGAATAGAGTACGCAGAGCGCAATTGTATAATATTTTTTAACTGATATGTAGTAAATTTTTCTTTTAACTGCAATAAGTATGGTTTTAGCTTGGGACTGAATTCCAGTTCTACATAACCCTTCCCATGAAAATATTCAGCACTGGAAAGCCAAGTGATATCCAGAATTGACTGATCCGTATAAAGAGGTAGGGTTTTTAGTTGAAGGGCTTTGACGATTTTGCGAATTTCTGTATATTTACCTGTCGATTTCAAGCCCAAGAGTTGGACGAAATCGGAAACTTTGATTCGATAAGGTCGAAAAGCTTCATCAGAAGGTTGAACCAGACTAGAAAGGCATAATATTAGCTTTTGCTCTAAGACAGAAAGTTGATATTTCTTTTCAATTAGTGCGTTGGACTTAGTCACCCAATGATAAGCATTCAAATGATCCGTTTCTTGTACTTTGTAAAACGATAAATGATCACCTCGAGGAGGATCTAGTTCTTTTATGTGAATCATGCTAACCTCCTATCTTTCTCTTATTACACAATGAATTATGAGATTTCTAACGGAGAGAAATAACTTTTAAAAGTTAAAGATAAAACGCTAACCCTTTTTTAGAGGAAAAAGGTTATCCATCAAAAAGTTTCGTTAGGTTAACTATGAGGGATACCAGAAATGAAGACTCGGCTTTTTGTGTGTTCTCCATTTTTTTGTATAAGAAAAGGATTCATCTACTGTAATTTATATAAACAAGACTGTTGTTTCTGCTTATTTATATCACTTTTGATTAGATATAGTCTTTTGTTTTTGGAAAGCTTTTTTAGCAAGAAATTCTTTTTTTGAAAAATTATAAGAACATATGTTCTATTTTAATACATAAAAAGACAGAATACAACAATTTTTAGGAAATAGATTACAGGATACATTAAACAACTTTACCTGAATGAGGTTGTATCCAAAATTAGAGTGCCGCTTTATTTGAAAAAAGTTTTCATGTAAAGGAAAAAAAAATTAAAAACATTGTAAGAATTTCCACCTTTTCTACGTTACATATTATGAAGGGCTTGATAAAGGAGCATCCTTCTACGGGTTAGTACTTTTTACTCGCGTTAAAGTCTCCCTTAAACCTTTGAAAAGGAGTGTGGGAAAACATCAATTGGATCAGAAAAGCAACGGAGTGGTTTGAAACTCTTTTTGCAAGACACCTTGTGGATGCTGAGCTACAAGACCCTAAGTGTGTAGTGGATATGTGTGATGATAAAAACTTTAGGGTATGTATTGTGCATCCTCCAATGAACCAGCATTTCTTTCTTACGTTGAACTATCCCCATAACCAATGAAGGAGCGTGTTTTAAAAATGGCAGTTATTAATCGATTAGGAAGTGTTTTTATTCATGTAAGTGATTTGAAAAAATCAACGGAATGGTATGCTAAGATTTTAGAAAAGCCGCAGCCGGAGGAGGAACCTCAAGGCCCTGTACATTGGTTTGAAATGGGGGAAGGACGAGGCGTTCTTCTTGACGATAATCGAAACAATGCGGATCATGTTCGCCCCTCGTTTATGTTGAATACGGAAGATGTTGATCGAGCTTACAAATTAGTGAAAGAAAATGGAGGTGAAATCATTCGGGAGATTGAAAGAGATGACATGGTTTCCTTCTTTAATTTCAAGGATCCAGATGGAAACATGGTTATGGTTTGTCAGGAACACTTTAATCAGTAATATAGTTATAAATGAAGAGTGCCGAAACAATGAAGTGTATCGGCACTCTACTTTTTATGTTTTTCCTTGATGATGCTTTTTTCCTTTCGGTGGAGCGCAACATCCGAAAGTGGTGTTTCTTCTGGGTTGATCATACCTGTATATTGGTCGTCATAGGTTAATCGAATCTCTTGTTTATTTAGTTGTTTATTCCTCCAATAGACAACTTCTATTAGATTTTCCTTATTAAAATAATGGGATAAAGTACGAACAAATTGGTAATAAGAGGTCACGGGTTTATTGTTGATGTGGGTAATAATATCCCCCTCACGGATGCCTGCATAGAACGCAGGGCTATTTGGGTACACCTTCATCATGAAATTACCCTCATGACTAGAACCCGCTTGAAGCAGTTGCTCAGATGTGGCCGTGTAATTAATGACTCCGATCCTTGGATAATTAAAAATATCATTTCGTAAATCCAACCCAAATTCTACAATGCTTTTTATATTATATAGTGTTTGCCTCCAGCCCATTTCTCCACATTCTCTAATCCACTGCATCATTTCGTCATCATCATATCCGTCCACCTTTACCGTAATCTTTATAAGGTTTTCTGATATTTCTTCTAACGAAAAAGCAGTATATAGCTCGTATTCTCGATAGGAGCCATCGGGTAGTAACGCTTTGTATTTGTCCCAAAAAACAATATGATTTGGCGCTTCCTTGAGTATACATATGGATTTGTTTGATAACTCACCAATTATAAAATCAACTTCATCACCAATTTCAATGCTCTTTTCTTTTCCCTCAACTAGGGCAACATCCGTTAAAAAACGATTCCACCCGTCCGTGGTCGAAAAAAAGGACCAAAGTTCCTCTTTTGTACTTGTAATGTAGCACGAATTCAGTGTGAAAAATTTAGACTTATCCATGATTCGCCTCCTTCCTACATCTATCTTATTGGACGAGGATGATATTTTACTCGGCGTTTTTAAAGAAAATAGGCAATAAAAAACGAGCGCGGCATCGAGAGGCGTTTTTATAATGAAGTACAAAAACAGGTGAAAAAAATGCGAACAATCGGTGTGGTTATTCCAGTTTTCAATCAAGCGATTCCCCTTTTATGTACTTTACATGGTTTCCATAAACAATCTGTGAATACATTTAAAATCTCTATTGTTGATGATGGTTCTGAAGAGGACATAAAAAGCATTGTCAATTTGTTTGAAGATGTATTGGATATCACATACACAAGGATTAACAAAAGCGGGAGAGCCATCGCACGAAATGTCGGGGTTGAAGCGCTTCAAAATCCATCCACTCTCATCTTTTGTGATGCTGATCGAATTCCCGCTAGAGATTTTATTCTTGAACATGCCAATGCCCATAATATGAAACAACATGCATTGGTAGTAGGGGATATCAAGGAAATGTATGTCCCAAATCTTTGGAATAACCTTCCTACGGTCTTTCATAATTATTTATCCACTCAGCGTTTGAGAAGGCCTCAATATCCTCGTATTATCTATACGTTATTTGATGAGGAAGGGGAATCAATATCCAACATTCCTTGGTTGGCAACGTTTAGCGGTAACTTTTCGATTGGATATGACCTTTTTAAAAAGGTAGGGGGATTTGATCCCGATTTTCGGTATTGGGGTTTTGAACACTTTGAGTTCGGATACCGTGCCTATCGCCAATCTGTTAAATTCTTATACAACAGGAAAGCGGTCAACATTCATATTGCCCATAGCAGACAAAACAATTATCAAAACCATCTTAAGAAAAGCCATGACATATTCAAAAAGAAACATCTATCCCCAGAAGTCGAGTTGCTTTTGGATTTTATGTTAGGTGACGTCAGTTTATTGGATCTCCACAATGTTAGTATTCCATTGCATGATAACGTCAATAAATTCAAAAATGTACCGGAGCTGTTTGTGAAGATAACAAACTTTTAGGAGTGTGTGTATGAACAAGTATAACGTCCTTCATCCATTCAGTTTTATGCCTAATTTACAGGATAAGACGGAAGAGGATATTAAAGAGATCTACACTTTTTTAGAAAGTGGAAAAGGTTGTTGGGTTAAAGATGATAAAGGAAATGAGTATTTTTATGCCACAACAGCTGTTCCAACCGTTGGGTTAGGTAATAAAAGGGTAGTGGACGCGATCAATAAGCAAATGGAGCGTTTAAGTTTCGCTTCCACTTGTGGTCAAACCCATCCTTATGTACAAAAGCTTGCTGAGAAGTTAGTGAGTGTAGCGGGAGAGCAATTTTCCCTATGCTTTTATACAACTGATGGCAGTGGAGCAATCGAAACGGCCATGAAGCTCGCTAGGCAACATTTCATGCAAAAAGGGTTACAGGGGAAATCCAAGTTTATTAGTTTTGACGGAAACTATCATGGAACCACGTTTGCTTCAGGTTCTGTAACAAAAATGGGGATTCAAGAAACCTTTGGAGAGGGGATAAAAGGTTGTTATACTGCACCCTTCCCGAATATGTTAAGACCCCCTGTTGAGGGTACAGAAGAAGAGATAACGGATTATTGCCTACAGCGATTAAAACATTTAATTGCTGAAATCTCCCCCGATGAAGTCGCTGCCATCATCTTTGAACCCATCCAAGGTGTCAATGGAATCATTCCAATGTCCAAGCGTTTCCTGCAGCAAGTTGCCTCTTTAGCAAAAGAAAATAATATCCTATTGATCGCTGATGAGGTAACTACTGGGTTAGGACGAACAGGGTATTGGACATCCAGTGAATATTATGGGATCAAACCGGATTTGTTGACGATTTCCAAAGGATTGACCGGAGGCTACTTTCCGATGGGAGCTACACTCATCTCTTCAGAAATAGAGTCATCCTTACTGGAGGAAGGTGGTATATTTCTTCACGGTTCAACACAATGTGGCCACCCTGTGGGATGTGTAGCTGCTCTAGAGTTAATTTCTATTATTGAAGAAGAGAACCTACTTGAGAATGCAAAAGAAATGGGAGAATACATTCTTTCAACTTTCAAGAACCAGTTGAAAGACTGTAAGCATATCGGGGAAGTACGAGGAGAAGGATTGATGATCTCCATTGAGTTTGTATCTGATCGTCTGTCCAATGAATCTATCGACTTTTCATTGGGGGAACGTTTTTCTCAAGAACTAAGAAGGCAAGGGGTGCTGGGTAACTATTTTAATGGAATTTTATTGTTGTACCCTCCACTAAACGTATCAAAAAGTGAAGCAACCTTTCTTTCCGATAAGGTTTTGCAAGCAATCAACCAAATTTTTGGAGGAATGAATGAAAATGAGTGAAGACAAACACAAAATTGTTCGTAAAGAGGATATGGTCTGGGAACATGGAATGTATGATCAAACTGAAATGGCTTATTTATGGGAAGACGAAGAGACAGGTAGGGTAGCGTTTCTCGTAAAATTAGAACCAGGAGCTCGAATTCCATTTCATGATCACCCAAGAAGAGAAGTTGCGTTTCTTGTAGAAGGGGAAGTTTGGTTGAATGATGACTTGATGAAAAAAGGCGACTTCTTAACGGCAATTGATCAAGAAGCCCATGACGTCTATACAGAAAAAGGATGTACCTTCTTTATTTATATTGATTACAATATCGAAAAACATCGATTTGAAAAAATTGAAAAGTAGTAAGTAGTTTTAAAAAAAAGCAAAAAAGAGCTTGAACATGAAATCAAGCTCTTTTTTACTTTCCACAATAAACAAGGAATCCCGGACCTTAGGGCGTATTTATCTCAAAACTTCGTTATACCAAAACTCTTTCTCAGTGTTAATGATTTTGGTAATTAAATTTTCATCACGATCAATGTAATAATAATGTAAATGGATGCCTCCTACCAACATAGCAACCCACCATCCCTTGGCGTTTGTTACTGCCATATAATGTTGGCATTGAAGATAAATGGATGACCTTTCATTCCTTTGTAGTGTAAAATCTTTATTAGAAGTAGCTTTGCACAACAAACCTTCCTTTTTGCCAGCGATCATTCGATCCACATTGGCAATCATAAATGGATGTTTAACATTTTGTAAGATCGCATTTTTTCTAAGAAGTTTTATTCCAGTCTTTTTAAATTCCTCAGCAATAAAATCCTTTACCCTCATGCGAAACTTCATTTTTTCATGTATAACCAGCTGTGTGTGACCCGTCTTTTCCTCAATTAATCTTCGCCTACTTTTACTTGGATTCACCCCAAACAGCGTACTAACATCCGTACCACCAATCCCTTTTGATCTCCATTTTGCCACTTCCGAATCATCCAAATTATTCTTCCATATCAATATTCTGTAATCCAAACCAATTCCTCCTTTCAAACTTCCTCCATAATAGGAAAAGTTTTAAAAAAATTCTCGGTCTTTATTCGGAAGATATCGGCTTTTTAATCAGTGAAATTAGGTGGATTTACTAGGAAATTAGCACTAATTATATCTAATTTTAGGCTTTTTTGTAAATTTTACACGAATCTACCGCAATGGATTATGAACTTTCAGAAAACTTTATTGTTAATATGTGCTTAGCGAGTAAAAAGTAAACAATTGACATCCTAGGGGGATTTTATGTGAAACCAGTAATCTTGTATTACCCAACATTGCAAAAAGATCTTAATTGTTATGAATGGTTCGGGAACTTGTCCAATAAAGTCAAGTTAATTAAAGTTACTAGTTTTCAAGATGTTAAGTCCGTAATGAAATTAGGAGATTACACAGTCTACATTATTTTGACAAATAGTCATTCATTTCCCACCACTTGGCAGTTCACTCAATTACAAGCGGATACTACGTTAATGATATTAGCCGGTTTCAATAAGATGAACATGATATTACTCAACTCGTTTCTTGAGTCGTTAGATACTTATGTTGAACCTAGTCCTGACAATTCCTCCTTTTATCGATCTCTCGATTATTTAGATGATAATCTTTGTGATAACGAATTGTCTCTGGAAAAAGTGGCCTCTCACGCATTCGTAAGTAAGTGTCATTATTCTAGAATTTTTCAACAATATGTCGGAAAGGGATTTAAAGAGTACGTCATTAATAAACGAATTCAAAAAGCTAAACTGCTACTGAAAAAAGGCGAAACCGTAACTGATGTTTGCTTTTCCATCGGCTACAACGACCTTACCCACTTTGGACGAATGTTCAAAAAGATTGTTGGAATCAACCCTTCTCAATACAGAAACCAATATAGTGCATGTCAGGAGGCAAAAACATCTTGAAGAAAATTCTTATCATTTTATCTGTTATAGGAGTAGTTGGGTTTACTATAACAGCCTTTCGAACCTACAACTTTTACAAAGCCTATGAAATTCCACCTTTAAAAGGGGATGTGACCATCAGGGATTTAAACATTGATTTTAAAGACGAAATAAAAGTCGCAACCAGTGATACAGCAAAGAAAAAAGAACTCACTGTCAAGGATATAAATAAGGATAATGTAGAGGATGCCTACCCCTATACTAAGAAATTAATAGAGGAAGGAAAGTACAACCAAGCCACACAATTACTTAAAAAAATAATAAAGATAAAGCCAGATCAATGGGTGTATATCAATGAACTCCGAATTCTCGCTCTAAAGGAAAACAAGACTGACAACTTCCTCAAAACGATGGAAGTCATACCTCAGACGTATGAAGTTAGAATGAACGAAGCGCTAGCTTATGTAGACTATTTACAAACGCCTGGGATGGGGACAGCAAACCTCGGCCAAAAATCAGCACAATCCATAGAATTATTAAATGGAATAATTAAAGAAAATGAACATGATTTGTTAGCCCACTATGCCAGGGGACTTAACAACCTTTATTGGCCTTTGGGTTTGAAAAGAACCAATAAAGCCATTCAAGATTTGACGTATTGTGTAGCAGCTGAAAAAGAGTTCGGAGGAGACAAATTTCCATTTTGGGCTTTATTTTATGTTGCATTGGGTGATGCCCTAGTGAAAGATGGACAACGAAACGAAGGACAAGCTGTTTGGAAAGAGGGATATAAGAAATACCCTCAATCCTTAGAACTGAAAAAACGCCAAGGATTAGATGAAAAAAAAGCTTTTCAATTAGTTAAAGAAGAGAGAGGAATTGATGGCTTTCAAAGACCTGATAAGTCCATCTCTGATCTCAGTATTATTTGGTCAAATCGTTAAAAAAGGGGATAGGTGAATGCGACCCATCGCTGTTTCTGGGATATCTGTAATTTCTTCATTGGGCTCAAATATCGAGCAAACGTGGTCAAATATGTTAAATAAACAAAGTGGTGTAAGCAAAGTGACTTTGTTTTCTGTAGAAGATCAAAACAACCGTAACGCATGTGAGGTAAAGGATCTCAAATCCATTTGTATACCAGAGGTTTATGAAAAGGGCAGAGCGACTAGCCTACTCATTACAGCGATAGACGATGCATTATTTGATGCAGGGCTGGATGAGGACTTCCTACAATCCCCTCGATGTGGTCTAAGTGTGGGGACTACGATGGGAGAGTTGAGCGGACTGGGTCAAGAAGGTGCCCGTATGAAATATGGCCCCCATCTCCTTGCAAAGAATGTTCGGGACCATTATGGATTAGAGGGACCTTCGTGGACGCTCACCAATGCTTGTGCGGCTGGGAATTTTTCCATAGCAAAGGCTATGGATGAAATTCAATCCGGTAGAGCAGACGTGATGATTGCTGCCGGTGTAGACGCATTATCTTGGGTTGCTTTTACTGGTTTTAGTAGTTTACGGGCGATGTCCCCGGATTATTGTAGTCCATTCGATAAGGATCGAAAGGGGCTAATTCTAGGTGAAGGGGCAGCTGTTTTAATTTTAGAGAGCATGGAGCATCTCCAAAAAAGGAACAGAACCTCAAAAGCTGTCCTTAAAGGCTATGGAATCAATTGTGACGCTCACCACATTACACAACCTGATCCAGAGGCAGAAGGAGCAATCACCGCAATGCAAGAAGCCCTTCACCACGCTCACTTGTCACCGGAAGATATTCATTATGTCAGCTCTCATGGTACGGGAACGAGAGCCAACGATTCCATGGAAAGTAAAGCCCTTTTAAAATGTTTTGGAAGTCGTATTAAAACGAGTTCAGTGAAAGGAAATATCGGGCATACCTTGGGTGCAGCTAGTGTCATTGAAGCCGCTTTGAGTGTGAAAATTATAAATGAAAAAATCATTCCACCAACGGCAAACTTGCATCAAGTGGATCCCGATGTGGAGATACAAGTTATCAAAGATCAACCCGCTAATTTTGACGGTGAAAATATCATTTCCAACGCCTATGCCTTTGGGGGGATTAATTCGTCCATTATTATTGGGAAATAATTGATATGGAGGATTTATGATCAATTTAAAAAAACAACCGCTTAAGGTAATTACTTCATGGAAGGATTATAAGATTGACCCCAGACATTTTGTGCTGCTCTTTCTTTTTTCGTTTACCTTTTCCGGAATGGTCTATCTAGGTTTTTTTCAATCATGGAAATCCATTGTAACCGCAGTTATCGTCTCTGTTAGCACTGAAATCGTGTTAACAAAGCTTGTCTATAAAGTATGGCGGTTTCCACTCAGTGCGGTCATAACCGGGATGGGGGTTGGATTGTTAATCAGTTCACCTTATCCCTGGATCTATGCATTGACAAGCTTTCTTTCCATTACTATTAAAATGTTTGTACGGTTTAAAAAAGGACATATTTTCAATCCTAATAATATAGCGGTGGTTTTGGTATTGTTCACTTTAAATCAATATGCCGTGAGTACACCAAAGCAATGGACCAATGGTTTTCAGATCATGATTGTTATTCTGTTGCTCGGTATTTTTGCAACCTACATGGCGAATCGACTCGATGTAGTCCTTTCGTTTCTAGGAAGTTTTACATTCTTCGGGTTACTTCGTCACTTTTGGCTTGGAGCTCCCATGTATGCTGCACTGGGTCCGCTCATGGGAGCGTCTCTCCAATTGTTTGCCTTCTTTATGATCACGGACCCCAAGTCAACTCCAAGTACAAGGCGAGAACGAATCATATTTGCTTTTCTAGTGGGCGCCTTAGATGCAGTCTTCCGTATTTATCGCATACCGAACCCCCAGTTTTATGCTCTTTCCCTCATTAGCTTGTTAACCATTATCCCATTTAGAATATGGGTTTCAAAACGAATTAATAAAACTGAAATTGGAATTTAGGTGAATAAATTATGGTATATATCAGTGGATTTTCTTCTATATCTCCATTTGGAATTGGGATTGAGAAATTGATTGGTAGAATGCAAAAAGATTCGACTGCTTCAAGTAAAAACAGACTTCCAAACCAACTTGTATACTCTCATATAAAAGGATTGAACCGACTTCCCAAAGTAAGCAGGTACGGGTGTATCGCTGTTTCAGAGGCCCTTCGGTTTGCAGGCTATAAATGGTCATCGGAAAAAGATAGCCGAGTCGGAGTCGTCGTTTCTAATAATTATGGAAGTTTAGAAGCCATTCAAGACATGTTTGAAGAGTGTGATAAGTATGGTCCCACAAAAGTGAATCCATCTATTTTTCCTGGGACTGTACTAAATGTAGTTGGGGGCCATATTTCCATTGTGTTTAAGTTTAATGGACCCAACATTACGCTATCCGAAGGAATTGATTCTGGATTTAAGAGTCTGTTGTATGCCTATGACCTCATTCAACAGGGGAAAGCAGAAAACGTTCTTGTTTGTGATCTTAATATTTTTCCCCCTCCCAAATATAAGTCAGAGGTTGAGGATTTTCTCCCAGACTTTGAGTGCGTAGGGGCACTTCTGCTCGAAAAAACACCGAAAAATAAAAAGCATTCCCTACATTTATCAATTAATCCCGCAAATAAAGAAGGTGGTCCTTTGGAAATGTCCAGGAATGTCATAAGAGAGATGATTATAAAAAGTTTTACGCTCTTAAAAGACGATCGAAATAGTAACGACACAATATACACACATGCAATAGGTCATGGAGAATATTGTATCAATATCAGTAGGGTCTCGGAATGATGAAAGACATTTATTTATCAGGTACAGGGCTAATCACCTCTCTTGGACAAGACAACCTTGCCTGGAAAAACTTGTTTAAAGATGAACACAAGCCGGACAATAGATCGTATCTTCTAAATAATAATATCGAATTGGAATATCCCGTATTTTCAATAAAAGAAGAAGAGCTAACGTACCATAAAGAAAAATGGTTTAAGGAGTTTGGTATCCAAGAACATCATATAGAAAAGTTCTTGCTGGAGGATAAAGATTTTCTTTTGTTACTGCTAGTCTCACTTATAGGTCTACGTAATGCCAATATTACCAGCAGCGATAAGACAGTTGGTTTGGTTATTGCACATGAAAACTTAGGTGTTAACCATTTAATTAATGGATTGATACAAAAACCCAATTTATTAGATCCATCAAGTCCGCTTGATTCTTTTCAACAATATAAAAATGATTTCTTCCGGCTACAGAACTTTAATTTCCTTTATCATCTTGCGAAGATATTAAAAATAAATGGGCCAACCTATACCATCAATAACGCTTGTGCCTCTGGCCTATATGCTCTTGAATTAGGGAGCAACCTAATTAAAACCGATCAGGCAGATATTGTGCTTGTTGTTTCGAGTGATTACGCGCATGTGACGGAATACCTGTGGTTAAACGAAAAGGGATTTAATGCTACGAATGATATCATTGCTCCTTTCGATCAACATGCCACAGGGTCAGTCCTCGGTGATGGCGCCGGTGCCATCATTTTAGAATCGGAAGACAGTTTGTTACAAAGGAACCATTCCCCCTTAGGACGTTATATAACCACGGCTTTTCAGCAAGACCATTGGCGAATTAGCTTGCCAGATGTCACTGCGAAATCGTATTCAAAAGCGATTAAAAATGCCTTATCTCGATACGGGAACAATGTCGATTTAATCATCCCGCATGGGACGGGAATTCCTATGTGGGATAAGTATGAAGCGAGAGAAATTACCTCTTCTTTTAAAGATTTAAATTTACAGATCCCAGATCTTGCTGCATTTAAAGGATTTACTGGCCACACCTTAGGGGCGAACAGTTTAATAGAGTTGATCCTCGGAATGTTTAGTTTGATCGAAGATGTCATCCCACCGCTTTTCCCTCAGAATTTCCACCCACATCAAGACATTTTACTTCCTTTCACAAAAAAGAAAACCACCAAAAAAATGAATAGTGTATTAAAAACCGTAGCGGCATATGGTGGATTTAATGCTGCAACCATTATTGAAAAAATTTGAGGGGGAACATATGTTATATCTTACGGATCTTGTAAATAAAACGGCGTTGGTAACGGGTGGTTCAAGAGGGATTGGTAGAGAAATTGTCACCCAGTTAGTCAAGAATAAAATCAATGTAATCTTCACCTACAATAATGGGGTTGATCAGGCAGAGGCTCTTGTAGATGAGCTAAAAAATGAAGGTGTAGTCCTTAGAGCCATTCGGTGCAATTTAGAAGAGAAAAGCGATTTGGACCATCTAATTGACTTCCTTTCTGAACTTCCCATGAAGCTTGACTTCCTTATCAATAATGCCGGATTTACAATGGATCAGCCCTTTTTAAAAATGAAGGATGAAGAATGGGAGAAGGTGTTGCAAGTAAATTTAACGGCTGCTTCATACTTGACTCGCAGGCTGCTTAGAACATTGTTAGTGCAAAAGGGTGCCATTGTGAACATCACTTCCATATCTGGATTAATTGGTACGAAAGGACAAGTAAACTATTCGGCTTCAAAAGCTGGAATGATTGGACTGACAAAGTCCCTTTCCAGGGAAATAGGCCGATTAGGTGTAAGGGTGAATTGTGTCGCTCCGGGATATATCAAAACCGATATGTTAAACGGAATCCCAAAAGACAAATGGGACAAAATACAAAAAGAAATTCCATTGAATCGAATTGGAGAATCTGAAGATGTAGCTCATATGGTTTTGTATCTACTGTCTTCATACTCTTCTTATATAACTGGCCAAGTTATAACTATCGATGGTGGACTAATTTAGAAGGGGTGGTTAGATGTCATACGAAATGAAAAAACATAGAATTTTAGAGTTAATTGCAGAAATGGTAGAAGTTGATGTATCAGAAGTTAAAGAGGATAGTAGTTTTGCAGATTTAGGAATTGATTCTTTAATGGCCCTTGAGCTAGCGGTCTATCTTGAACGTGATTACAACATTTTCATTCAGGAACAGGAACTCATGAGTCTTCGAAAGGTAGAAGACCTCTTGCGCTTTTTAAACACAAATTAATGGATAAAGGATGAACCCATTATGATTAAGTTCCTTAAGCACTACTTTCATGGAGATTATCCTTTTTTTAAAAAGCGATTCCTGTGCATCCTGTTTCATTTCTTCTCAGGAGCTCTCCTTGCCTTTTTGATTCCTTCCGTTAAATTCCTCCGATTCCTCATCGAACACATCTCTCCCTCTTTTTACCGAGGCTTCACCGATGAAGGTGCCGGGATCGGATTTGGAATGAGAGCTCATTTTTTTAAAAAAAGAGGGACCTCCTTTGAAACCAGCATTACATCTCTGACTTCCAGATCGATTTACCAATACTACGTTGGTCTTGGATGGTGGCTTCATTACCGCTATCGCTATAACGTCAGAAAGTACGACGAGTGGATCAGTCAACTCCATTTCAAATATGCACTGATTCTTTTTGATGGAGTGGGTTTTAAGGTCGGTTTATTTACGTTTTATCATAACAAAAACAGCCTTGCGGTATTAGAACACTTTACCGTGCCTCAGCAAAGAGTATGTTATCAGGGCTTTGGGCGCAGCCTCTGGTTTCAAAGCAATTTTAATTGGCAAATGGCTCAAACTGAACTCGATCGATTAGGGAAAGATCATCCGTTCCGAAACGATATTTTAAGCGGCCTCGGTCTTGCTGTTTCTTACAGTAAATTTGATGACTTATCACTAGGGAGTACTATACTTTCCACCCTTTCTTCTGAAGACAAGAGCAGCTTTGCCCAAGGGCTCGCATTTGGCCTAGAAGCACGAAAGAAACAAAACCCAGAACTATGGGAGAACACAATAGGGACTTTGCCAATTGGCCTCAAAGATCAGGTGAACGGTTTAATTCAAATTGTCCATCAAGTAGAAGAAGAACTGGATTTGTATTGCACCGACCGTAACTACTATTTGTTATGGATTGACAAAATCAGAAACACTTTAGAAGGAGATAATAGAATTTGATGATAAAACTATTTGCAAAAAAGGTAGCTTTGTTAGTACTTGTGGGCTTAGTCGTCTTACTGTCTGCATGTCAACAAGATTCGGACGTTGACTATGGTTTTAAGTTCAAGGATATTACTCAATCCACCAATATAAATTTTACGCATCAAAAACCACAATTTGACAAGAAAGTGAGTAATGTTATGCCGTGGCTCGCATCGACTGGAGCTGGTGTGTTTTTAAACGACTACAACAACGACGGGAAAATCGATGTGTATTTGATTAATTCCAAAAAAGAATCAAGTAATAAGTTGTATAAAAATAAGGGGAACAATACGTTTGAGGATGTGACCGATCAGGCAGGGATTGGTGACGTTAATAAAGAGGGGATATCCGAGACAGCCCTTTGGTTTGATTACGATAATGACGGATTCCAAGATCTCTTTGTTGGGGCTTGGGGGAAAAGCCAACTTTTTAAAAATAATGGGGATGGTACTTTCAAAAATGTAACAGAATCCTCGGGGGTCAAAGCAAAAGGATATGCATCGAAAGCTATCGCCATTGATTACAATCGAGATGGGAATTTGGATTTGTATATAGGCAATTACTTTAGGAAAGATGTTAACTTGTGGAATTTGAAAAGCACAAAAATTTTTCATGATGATTTTGAAAAAGCAAGAAATGGAGGGGTGAATTACTTCTTCAAAAATAATGGTGACGGTACGTTTACTGAAATCGGAAAAAAACTCAATCTGGATGATTCCGGATGGACTCTGGCCACTGGAATGGCGGATATTAATAACGATGGTTTTCCTGATATTTATAATGCTAACGATTTTGGAGCAGATTCACTGCTGATTAACAAAGCTGGAAAACGTTTTGAAAACGTCACTCAGCACCGGGGAATTGGTGAGGACACTTATAAAAGTATGAATGTTGATTTTGCGGATGTCTTCCATGATGGGAACTTAGCGAACTATGTGTCGAATATTAGTAAACAAAAGTACTTGTTGGAAGGAAACCAACTCTGGCATATGAACTCCAAAGGGAAGTACATTGATCGAGCAAAAGAACTAGATATATTTCAGTCAGGATGGTCTTGGGGCGCAAGATTCTTTGATGTGAACAACTCAGGAAATATGAGTCTGGTTGTGACCAACGGATTTATCACCGGAAAATCAAAAGAAACCTATTGGTTTGACATGGGGACACTCGCCACAACTCCTGGAAAAATCGTTGAAGATGCCAAGAACTGGCCAGCGATAGGTGACAAAGATATGTCTGGTCATGAACAGAAATCTCTGTTTCTCAATCAAGGAGGTGACACCTTTCCTGATGTCGCTAAAGAGGTGGGGATAACCTTTAAATATGATGGCCGAGGTGTGGCAGTAGGAGATTTTGATAACAACGGAACCCTGGATTTATTTTTTGCGAACCAAGGAGCGAAACCAAAAGTCTATTCGAATATCCAAAAGAAACCAACAAATTGGATTAAAATTGACCTTAAAGGAACCGCTCCGAGTAATAGAGAGGCTATAGGTGCCAGGCTAACTTTCAACAATAATGGCGTTAAAACGGTGGTTGAAAAAGACGGAGGAAACAGTTTCGGGTCCCAAAGCGACCCGCGCATCCATATTGGTTTAGGAAAGAGTGAGACTCTTGATCAATTAGATATTAGATGGCCAAGTGGTAAAAAAGAAGTCTTTAAAAATATTAAATCCAATCAGATTTTATCCATTGTCGAAGGGAAAGGCTCATATAAGGTCATTTCTAAGAAGTAGGGTTAATCAAGAAGAAAGAAGGGGGAGGAAATGATTAATAAGCTGCGTGTTGGAATCATCGGATGTGGAAAAATAACTCAAGTTCGTCATCTCCCAGAATACTTAGAGAGGGAAGAGGTGGAAGTCGTTGGTCTGTGTGATGAGAACCTAGAAAGAGCATCGGCCTTGGCTTCAACCTACAATATTCCTTTTGTTACCAATCAGGCTGATGACATCATTTATCATCCTGACATACAAGCCGTTTCGGTTTGCACCCCGAATAAATTTCATGCAGAACAAAGTATTAAAGCTTTGAAGCAAAACAAACATGTATTGGTGGAAAAACCAGTGGCTACGTCTATCCAAGAATTAAATGAAATGTACGGTGCTGCGCTAGAGAATGATAAATTGTTAATAGTAGGACATAATCAACGATTTGATCCCGTACATTTAAAGGCGAAGAAGATGATCACAGAAGGTTCCATCGGTAATATTTTGCAGTTCACCTCTAATTACCAGCATCCAGGGCCAAAATATTGGAGTTTGGATGGAGATCACAGTTGGTTCTTTAATCAACAATTATCTTCATTTGGTGTAGTAGGAGATTTGGGAATTCATAAGGTAGACTTAATGCAATGGATTCTTGAAGATGTCTTTTCAGAATGGAAGGTGTTTAAAAATGCCGTGTTAGATGATCGGGCTGTTATTTCTTTAAAGACACAAAGCGGGGTGGTGGGTTCCATCAATGTCAGTTGGAACAATCCCCTTCAAGATCATCGGACGGTCATTTATGGTGATAAAGGAATTATGACTTTTGGAGAGGAATTTCATATACTCAAAGTTGAAAAGTTTGACGGAGAAATCATTGAGGTAAAAATAGAGCCGATCCTACGCCGGGATGGAAAACCTTCTTCTTGCGTCATCGATCACTTTTTGGATTGTATTTTATATGGTATTTCACAAGTCGTTAATCCTCGCCATGTTATTAATTCACTTGAAATTATTACAAGCTGATTAAGGAGACTAAAAGTGAAGTTACAATTACCATATGATGAACACATAAAGCTTATCAAAACTGTGCAATCTCATATGAAAGAGGCTTACTGCATTGATATTGGATTGATTGCAACACAAGAACTCATTAACTTAATCTATTCCAATATTGAGCATGCCATCATCAAGCCCTTACGAAAGTCAGATCAAATCTTACATGAGATTAAGAAACTACTATAACTAAAAGCTGCCCCCAAACCTATAATACAGTTGGAGGCAGCTTTTTTCCTATATTGTATCTATTAATATTATATATGTAACCATCTTACAGAGAGAGCTTAATGTTCGATTAAAGTGTCGGCTCGTTCTCTTTTTCAACGCCAGTCAACCGGAGGCTTATCCAATTGCAACGGGATTTTTAGTTCTTTTGCCGCTTCACTCATTAACTCTTTACAGAAGAAATAACTCTTATGGAACACGATTTTATCTTCAGAAACTTCTTGGTAGTTAATATCATGAAGCTCGTACGTATCGTCTTTTTTAGCTAACACGATATTTACTTCTTTTCCCCATAACATTACCCTCTTCCCTAAATGCCCAGGAAGACCAAACTTTAGGGAACCGTTACGAACCTCGTGTTTCGAAAATTCTATGAATCCAGGTGTTACATCAAACTCCACTGTTTCTGTCATCAAATTGAGAAGTCCTTCAACATCAGAGTTGTTGAAATATACGAGGTACTTATCGAGTATCGATTCCGAAGATGACATTGACTCTCTTATTCTTACTTCTTTTTTAACGGGGGTTTTTAATTTCTTTCGTGATCTATGTAATGAGGTATAAATGGCGCTTTCAGACATATTTGTCATACTTGCTACCTCTGTGCCAGTAAATGAAAAGACATCAATCAGTAAGAAAATCGTTGCTTGTTTCGGTGTAAGGTTTAATAACAAAGATTCAAGTGCTTCTCGGATTTCGTATTCAGATAACCTACTCTCATCATAAATTTCGTCATCTGTGGTGATATATTCAACTTCTTTTTTCTGTTTTCTTAAGTGGTCGATCCAATTGTTGGTAGCTATCCGAAAAAGATAGGCTTTAGGATCCATGGCATTCCATATTTGTGTCAAAGAAGTAAAGGCTTTCAATAAGGTCTCTTGAAAGAGGTCTTCTCCTTCCCATGGAGATCCGGTAAGATATTTACAATACCTCCATAAATCGATTTTATACGGTTGAATGGTCGAATCAAATTCCGTATGTATTTTTCGTGTTTGAACGATGATGTCATCGATCGTATTCATCCCCACTTTTAAATCCTCCTTTTTTCTTTCATGAACTTAGTATAAAAGAATCTATTTTACAATTAAAGTAATTCTGAAAAATTAGGATAATACAACCAGAGACGCTAATAAAGTCCCTTTTAGTTAACCTTTATTACTGGAATCAAATTCACATAATCAAGAGACAATCTCTTTGAAGGGGATCGCCTTTACAAAATACGATCGTGTGGATTCAATCGATCTTTATTTTTACACAAATAAAGCAGAGAAATTTTCACTAAAAGTTTCTTATACTGAACAAAAGATTGATTGGAGACATTGGTATGTATCCTAATATAAGTTCCAAGCTTTTATTACTAACTGAAGCTTTACATACCCAATATAAACAATATATGTACGCTCTTTGGATGACATTAACAACAAATGATGATAGTTGGAAAAATAAACTACAAGAAGAAGGACTGAGATACAATCAATTATTACTAAGTGACTCTGTCGTCTCTCTTACTCAAAGTCCAGGAACTTCTGATATGAATTACTCAACCCTCCGCCAAATCTCAGCATTTAAGAATGAGGGATTGGAGGTGTCTTGTGATACTTCCTATCAAGGAGGGTATATGGAGCTATGGAATAAGGTAACCTCTAAAATATTTACATATAAGACCTTTTTTAAAGGGAGAGCGATTGATGAAAATGAAGTATTAACCCACTTACAAACAAGTACCAATAGTAAAGATCGTGAACAACTTTGGATGGGAAAAATGAAGCTTGGTGATGTGATTGAGGGAGACTTGTTAGAGCTCGTCTCCATGAGAAACAAAATAGCTCAAGAGAAGGGGTTTTCTCATTTTTATGAATTAAAGCTTAAAAGTCAAGAACTTGAGCTGGATGATCTCACGAACGTTATTCACAAACTGAGAGAGCATTTAGATGAAGATTTTACTTTAATAAAAAGCCAAATCGATAACGAGTTAAAAGATAAATTTAATCTCCAAAATGATCCTATGCCTTGGCATTACAACCATCCTTTTTTTCAGGAAACTCATGTGAATTTTATGAGTGACAAAAGCCTAACCAAAGCTAAGGTGATAAAAGCTCTGCAGGGTTGGTTTTCTGACAAAGGGCTAGACATACAGGGCATAGTTAACCGCAGTAAAATTTCAAACCATCCCCATAACAGTACAGCAAATTATTGTCTCAATATAGATCGGGAAGAGGATATACGCATTTCAAGCTGCTTTCAACAAAATCAGAAGTCTGTTGCTCTTTTGTTGCATGAATTAGGTCATGCATTGTATGAGTTCAATATATCACCTGATGTCCCCTTTATTTTAAGGAAAACCTCCCAACCCTTTATAAATGAGGCTGTCGCTCTTTATTTTGAGAGGTTAGCCTATAAAAAAAGCTGGTTCACCACCACCATTGGTCAAACTACGTCACTTATTCCTTTTATTCAATCAAAACAGTATTTTATCAATACTTTATTAAAACTATATGAAGCCATTTCAGTTACCACCTTCGAATATGAATTATACGCAAACCCTTCTCAAAATCTGAATAAGCTTTGGTGGGATATTGTTGAAGATACGCAGCGGCTGAAACGACCTGATAATTGGGATCATGCCTACTGGGCAAACAAAACTCAGTTAACGACGTTGCCGGTTCATTCTTCTCATTCTCTTTTTGGAGAAGTTCTTTCATCACAGTTTCATGTTTTGTTACATCGGACGTTTGGTGATTCTACAAATGATGAAAGTTTACGGTATTTAAAAGAAAACATCTTTTCTAAAGGTAATTCTGTGTATTGGAAAAGGTTATTATTTGATGCATTTAAAAGTGATATCATGCCTGAATACTTGATTCATGAAATCCAAAATAACATTAGGGATGAATTGTAACATGCATTCAATCTATGTATCTTACATGGTTGCATTTTATACATTTGTTTAATGCATTAGTACCTATCAATAATTTCTATTTTAAAAAGGATTCAATTACTTTTGTTGTTACTCATACGTAACGGCATTGAGGGGGATATGAAATTAATGAGAATAGTGGTCGATTTAGACGGTACCATTTGCGAATTGAAAAAAACAGGTGAAACATATCAAGACGTTAAGCCAAAAGAAAATGCAATCGAAACACTCCATGCGTTAAAGGATTTAGGGCATGAAATTGTGATATATACTGCTCGAAGGATGAGAACTCATTCCGGAAATGTTGGTAAGGTGACCGCTGATATCGGTGATCTAACCATTGAATGGCTTAAGAACTACAATGTTCCTTACGATGAATTAGTATTTGGGAAACCCTATGGCCACGTTTATATAGATGACCTTGCTCATAGATTTACAAATTGGGAAGATATCCAATATCAGATTCATAAAGGAGTTTATTCATGAACATTGTGATTCCGTTAGCTGGAAACGGAGAACGTTTTAAAAAAGAAGGCTATACCACTCCTAAAATTCTGGTAGACGTCATGGGATTCCCAATGTTTTATTGGGCTCTTCGAAGTATTAAACCTCTCCTCAAGAAATCTTCTCCCATTTTTGTGTGTCTCCGAGAACATTTGAAAACAACCGATTTAAAAAGGAAAATTTATGAATACTGTCCGAATGCCACAATTATTGAGTGCAATACTCCTACTAACGGACAAGCAGAGTCCGTCTTACAAGCACAACTTTTTCTAGATGAGAATAAACCCTTATTGATATTTAATGGGGATACCTTTCAAATGGCGCCTAATTTAGAAAAAAGCATAATGGATGCAGATGAGAAAGGGGTGGTTTTTACCTTTAAATCAGAAAACACCGCTTATAGCTATGTTGAAATGGATCAAGACCTTATAGTAAAAAGGATCAAAGAAAAAGCTGTAATTTCCACTAATGCTTCTACTGGACTTTATTATTTCACACAGACCAAAAGGTTCATTGATTACACCATTCAACGATTAGAACAAAGGGAAACAAATAACGAGATCTATATTTCACATGTAATTCAGGATCTGATTTCTAATGGTGATGTCTTTCTTGGATCAGAGGTCGAAACTTGTTTTCCTTTAGGGACACCTACTGAGTTAAAGAACTTTTTAGATGAGGGGGTTTATAGTGTTTAACTACAAAGTTTTTATTGGATTAAGTGGAGGTTTAGGTCCAGTTACTCGAACATTCCCCATTGCTGAGGAATTTAAGAATGCCGGAGCAGAAGTCTGTTTTAGTGTCTATGATGATAACGCTAGGAAGCATTTGAAGAAATCAGGGTATCGAGTTTTTGCCGATGACGACCAAACCCTACCCGATTCACGGCTTACTATTGAACCTGGTCCTGTTTTTTATAACTTGGATCATTATTTTGCTCAAATGGGCTTTTTGGATCCAAATTACACGAAAAAATGGATTATGAATCGTATAAAGATTATACAAACCTATAGGCCCCATCTAATCGTCACCGATTTAAGCCCGCATACTATGATTGCTGCAAAGTACTTAAAGATCCCTGTGTTATCCCTTGTACAGAGTTGCTTACATCCTGATGGATTACCATTTCAAGGGGAGGTGCCACGAAATCTTCCTAAAGTGACGCCTGTTTTTAATCAAATATTAGATCAATTAGGACTTGATCCCATAAATCGTATGGAGGATTTATGTGTTGGGGACAAAACCATTGTACCCAGCTTTCCAGAAATCGATCCGATCGACAATCCAACTGTCGAATATGTAGGGCCTATTGACTCGAACTTTTTACAGTATAAATCCAACCATAGCTTTAAGGACAACTATATCCTCGTTTATCCTGGACGCCTTAGAGATTCGGCTGGTGATACGGGCATAAAAATTGTTGAAAAGGTCATCAATGCCAGTCGACAATTACCAGATCAAGAATTTATCCTCGCTACAAACGAATCATTAACAGCCCTTTCCTCAGAAATACATGAAAATGTTAAGGTGGTTCCTAGTTTCACCACTCACATGCTGCAAAATGCTTCATTGTTCATCCATCATGGAGGCCATGGAAGTTGTCTTTCCTCCATTAAATATAGAGTTCCTTCTCTCATCCTTCCGACCCATAGTGAACGTTATTTTAATGCCAAAAGAATAAGCCAACTAGGTGTAGGCGACTATTTGTTGCCCGATATGGTGACAGACGATCATTTTATTAAGATGCTTAAGTATATGATCGGTGATCCATCTTATTCTGCTAATTTACGAGATTACAATATCGAGATAGCAAGTAGAAAATATAAAGGTGAACGACGTGCTTTTGATATAGCAAACTCCATACTTAAAAGAAAACAAAAGAGGGAATCTAAGTGATATTTGGTGTAGGGATTGATTTACAAGAACTAAAACAGTTTCAAAAAGTGGTCGATAGAAGAGAGGAGGCTTTTTTAGAGAAAGTATTTACAGAGCGGGAATTGAAATACTCTAGGCAGAAGAATTTTATTCAATCTTTGGCAGGGCGTTGGGCTGTAAAAGAGGCTTTTTTAAAAGCCATGGGAACAGGAATTCAAAACGTGAGATCTCTTAAAGAAATTGAAATTATAAATCTTCACAATGGTAAGCCATATATAAACTTAACTGGGGAACTTAAATCGAAATGTAACCTACTGAATATAAAAGTTGATGCTAGTATTTCCCATTCAAAGGATTATGCAACGGGTATGGTTGTGTTAAGCGTAGACAAAAGTTCCCCCTGTTATAAATCTTAATCAAAACGTTGACTCCATAGGCTTTTATGCTGATTAATTTATAGTAAGGTGTGACCAAACTGAAGATACTTATCGTGTTAGATGCTAGTATTACTCCATTAGATCTTCAAAGGGAAAGTGAAGTCTTAGAAATCAACCAAGTCAAGACTGCAGAACAATTTGATGAATTAGTACAAAAAGTTAAAAAAAATACATTCTATAGCATGGTGGTTTTTCTCTCAGCAAACCAATCCTTACCCGTAGAATGGATGTTGAATCAATTTACTGAAACTCCTTATGTCGTTTTTATCGGAATAAAAGGAAATAAATTACTTCCCATCTATAACTATTTGGAAACCGTGGGATTAATGTCGACTGTGAAATCTTCCAATCAAAAATACGACAGTCTTCTTCCGTCGATCATTAATTATCTACATGAAAATATTGAAAACAGCTCTTTTAACTTATTAACTGTTTCAGAGAAATTTAACATAAGTTCATCCTATCTCTCAAAAATATTTAAAAAGTACTATGGAATTGGTATTAAGCAATACTTGATTAAGCAACGAATTAACAAGGCTAAATTAATGCTGCAAAATGGCTTTTCCGTAACCTATACATGCAAGAAGGTAGGTTATGGCGACTTAACGCATTTCTCTAAAACCTTCAAAAAAATGGAGGGAATAAGTCCCTTGAATTATAAGAAACGAGTCTATGTAGATAGGAAAGATTCTAAGAGATAATATAATGCATCAAAATTTAAGGAAAGCTGGACCTTCATTATATTGGTTCCGGCTTTTGTTTAAATAAGACGTTCGTGCTCATACATCTTCAAAGCAGTCACCCCTCATAAATCCTCCGTTTATAAAACATCTCCCTATGATAGGTTATAAAACGTACAGCAAGCGATTTTCTCTTTCTTCTTTAAAAAACATCCTTAGCTCCCATTCGAAAACTTACTATTTTCCTAAAACATTCATAAGTGCCCTACAACCCATTTTAAGCAGTTTTTTGAGGTGAAGTGAACATAAAAAAACTAAACTCAGCCCTTTTAAAACAGAGCGTCCACTCTCCTCTTTATGACATGATAGAAGTGTTCCGGGACACCACTAACTAAGGAGGGTTTTAAATTGAAAAATTTACAAAAGGTTTTAAAGAAGAAGTTATCACTTGAAACATCTACAAGCCGCACCATTTTAGAATTGGTAGATGGGCGTCGTGAAGAATTGGTTTTTAATCAAGTCCGTCCAACAGAATTTACAGTTAGTGATTCCAATTTCAATCTTAAGTCAGGTGTAAACGTTGAAATTGAAATTGAGAATGTTGATTTGGTAGCTGCTTCAAAAACACTTTGGCCTAATGCAGAAATTCGAGTGCGTGGAGGTCTTAACGGTCAAGGAGCACCAATCAAAGCACATGCAACCATCCCAGCTAACAAAGTAATTGTTGATGGGGTAGATGCAGAATCGTTCCTATACTGGGTCATTGAAACACCAGAGGGGAATTTCCATAACAAACAACCTATCCACATGAAAGGCCATATCACTGGTCTTCCTCCAAAAGATGCAACATTCAATTCTCAAGACGTTGTTCCAATCTTTGATGCTAACGATCAGCAAGTGGGTACACTTTACAGCTGCTTGCAATCTAACTAAAGAAATAAAAGGATAAAGGGTCATATTATGGCCCTTTATTTTTCAAAAGGAGTTTACTAATGTATGACCTCATAATTGTTGGAGCAAGGTGTTCAGGAGCTTCTTTAGCAATCTTTCTTGGACGACTAGGGTATAACATACTCTTAGTGGACCGGGCAACACATGTAGGACCGACGCTATCCACACATATAATCGGTGAGGTTGATGTTTATCAACATTTGCGAATAGAAAAGAGGATGAACAGCAGTGGGGCTCCCTTTCTCACGAGGTTCCGTGTAAATGTAGACAGCCATTTATTTGAATCAGATCTTATTGTTACGGAAAGGGCAATGAGCGTGAGGCGAGAATTGCTCGATTCCTATTTGATGGAAGAGGTAAAAAAACTTCCAAACATTAAGGTTGAGTTAGCCATCAACATCAAGGATGTAATAAAAAGCAATGAGAAAATCACTGGTGTTATTGGAATTGATGAAAATGGAAACGAAAAAAGATATCAAGGGAAAGTGGTCGTTGGTGCCGATGGACGTAACTCTACAATTGCCTCTCTCACAAATGCACGAATAGAACAACAAAGCTCCATTGATGAATTAGCGGTTTTATATGGGTATTTTTCAGGCATACAGCCTCTCCCGGTAGGGACGATAGAATGGTATTGGACGAAAGACTCGATCGCCATTTGTAATCCAATAGATGGAGGAAAGCATTGCATTGCCTTTATGTTTCATCCTTCAAACTTTAAATCATGGTGTAATGTAGATGAATTTAGTTGTAAGATATCCAAGCTAAATATGTTATCGCCCCGTATTACCAACCTATCCCTGGAGGGGAATTTGAAGGGAATAAAACGTATCAATAGTTATGTCAAAAATACACATGGTGAAGGATGGGTTCTGGTAGGAGATGCAAGTGCAAATATCCATCCAATCAGTGGTGTAGGTATAGATAATGCAATATGCACCTCAGAAGTTTTGGCGATTCAGCTCGATAAATACCTTCGCAACCAAGAAAGCTGGACCGATGTTATGACTGAATATAAGAAGTACAGAGATGAACGGATTTATCCTCAGTTTTACGCCTCTCAAAAGACACAAGCTCTCCATAAAACAGCTATTACAGAATCACAAAATAGCGCTACAAGTATGCTTTGCACTTTTCCGAGCCTGGCCAAAAATTTAACCATCAGGTCTGAAGCTATTCTTCAAATTTTACAGGAGGATGAACATGAATAAACAATCCTATTTTCAAATCGAGACATATCTGGAGGCACCGATTGAGCAAGTATGGTGGTCTGTGTCTACCCCTGAAGGGATGAATACTTTTCTTACTTATAAATCTGAATCCTCAGGAGATGCCTCTTCTCCAAAGGTTGGGGATCGATTTTTTTTGAATTACGGAGACATTGAAAATGAACAGATCGTTTTAGAATATGTAGAGAATCAAGCCTTTAAAGTGTTTGATTCGTATAAATCGATTTCTCCAGATGGGTCAGTTCAAGAATTTAAAGTCGTTACCAGGACCACTCTTGAACAACTTGATGAAACGTTTGTGAAACTAACGCTATCTGTAAACGGATTTAGCATAGATACCTTCGGTCAATGGTTTAAAGAATGTATGAAATTCGGATGGCAACGTTCCATGATGAGCTTGAAATCTGTCCTTGAATTAGGTATGGATTTAAGAACACCTCTGTTCAGCTATCCACGCTTGGGAATTCTTAATTGTACGATCAATGAAGAACAAAGAGTTTCCACAGGCTGCCAAGCAGAAGGAAATTATCTCCTTGAAGTATTCCCCAATAGTCCTGCTTCCCAAGCTGGCCTGAAAAATGGTGACGTTCTCTTATCCATCGGGGATAAAGAAACCAGGAATTATGAAGAATTTGTAAAAACCATTTCTTCCTATGGAGATAAGTTAGACAATGTGCCTATCAAATATTTCAGAGAGGGACAAGTACGTACTGCCGTAGTTAACTTTTCATTAGAAGAGATGTTTACAGGACTCGTTAATACAGAGAACGAGACGTTCAGTGATATTAAAGAGAAAAGGGAGATGTTAGCGAAACAACGGTCATCCTCTGATTCTTTATGGACAGGTAAAGGAGGGACTCATCATGAACATCACTAATGAATTATTTGAATTGATGAGTCAGCGTCATTGTGGTGTTCTTCCTCTGGAGGACATACATGAAAATTTGACGATGTTTGAGGCTGGTTTTGATTCCTTAAGATTCATGGAGCTTGTTGTCCTGATCGAAGAGCATTTCTCCATCGAGTTCCCGGATGATCTGTTAGATATAACCAGTACCACTACCATTGGGGATATCGCTTTAAGGATCAACCAACAGGTGTAACTATGAAAGCCATTGATCGGATTCTAAATAGGCATAATCTTGAAAAGATGTGTGTACAACTTGAAGATGGACAGTCTGTTACGTATCAACAAATCAAGGAGATTACCAAATCAAATCGATCAATATTAAAGATAATCAAACGAAAAAACAATGGACAACCGGCTATAGTAGTTGATATTTCAATAGGGTGGAAACTCATCCCGGTTTTTTTGGCGTGTTTTCTAGAGAAAATTACGGTGGTTCCGGTGGATACGTTGCGTAGTCCCAATTTGTCTCGATATATTCAACAACAATTTTCGGGTATTCATCTAGGGCCGGAAGATTTTAACAAGGAAGGGCATTTGAAGAATGTTCAAAGACTCCATAGGCTGACCCATTATAAAGAACTTAAAAATGTAGCCTTTGTCCTTTACACTTCTGGAACAACTCACAATCCAAAAGGAGTAATGTTGACCTACGAAAACATTTTGAGCAATGCTGAGCAGATCAAAGACCGGTTGGACTTAAAAGAATCGGATTGCCTTTTAGTTACAAGACCTTTATCCTATGCTTCTTCCATCACTGGAGAGATTTTTTCTGGTTTGCTTGGAGGGTGCACCTTATTATTCAAAGATTCCTCTGCTTCGCCTCTACGTATTATCAAACTCGTAAAACAACATACCGTATCGATCCTCTTTCTGACCCCTTCCCTTACCTTAAAACTCCTTGAACTGCGTTCACTTCTTCATTTGACGGAATTAAAAGCAATCGTTTTAAGCGGAGAAATTCTCTATGAGGGCCAGTTTCATAAAATCAGAGCAGGACTTCCAAAAACGGTTTCCATCTATAATGCCTATGGACTAACAGAGGCTTCTCCACGTGTAGCTATTCATAAGATTCATACAGAACCATTCGTTGAAGGCTGTGTGGGTATACCCCTTAATGGAATCAAAATCAAAATTCTCGATGAACAGGGCAGAAAGCTTCCTGAACAGTCGAAAGGATTTCTGCACATCAAAGGCCCTAACATCATGAAGGGGTATGTAAAACAAAAGAAATTAACCGGACAAGTAAAAAAGAATAGATGGCTGAATACGAATGATCTGGCAGAGATACGGAATAACCAGCTTATTATCTATGGGAGATCGGATAATACCATTATCCGAAACGGTGTTAATATTCAACTGGAAGAAATTGAGTCACTACTCAATGTAAGTCCTTTCGTCAATGAATCGATGGTCATAAAGCGAGAATCCAAGGATAAGCAGGTAACCCTTGAGGCATGGATTGTACCAAGTTCTGCTTACCAAGTTTCTTTGTTACGAAAAGAGATTCATAGTTGGGATCAAAAGTTATGGCCGGATGAAATTGTATTAAAACAAAAAATGCCGAAAACTGAGACGGGTAAGCTGAGAAGAACAGTGATTTAATTGACAAAATATAAAAAAAGGAAACAGGTGAGTAAATGGAAAAATGGAAGTCGTTTTTTTCGTCAGACTATTTGACGTTTTCGGAAGAAATTCTGACATCGGAGCGCACAGATTACGAAATTGGATTCATTGTAAGGCAATTAAACCTTAAACCGGGAGCCAGAATCCTTGATTTAGGATGCGGTCAAGGTCGGATTTCTATCCCTCTTGCTCAAAAAGGATTTTCGATTACTGGGTTAGACGGTGCTAAAGATCTCTTGGAGGAAGCAAAACGAAGAGCAAAAGAGCATAACGTAGACATTGAATTTATTCATCGTGATATGCGCGAAATGGATTTTACTGAGGAATTTGATGCTGTAATCAATTTCGGAACAGCCTTTGGATACATCGAGTCACAAAAAGATGATCAATTGATCTTGAAAAAAATTCATCAAGCCCTTAAACCTGACGGACTATTTATTCAGGACCTTGAAAACAGGGAAGCTAAAGTTAAAAATTTATCTAAGCAAACTTGGTACCGCATGAATAATAAGCTGGTGTGGAGTAATCGGAATTTCGATTATGTCTCAGGACGCTGGAATGAAGTAATTAAATGGCATGAAGACGGAGTTGAGAAACAATCTGTATTGAATTTAAGACTTTACACCTCTTCTGAAATCATCCATATGAATGAAAATGCCGGTTTAGCTCTCAAGGATCTATTCGGTTTTTTTGATGGTCAGGCCTACACTCCAGACAGTCCTCGTATGATCTTAAAACTGCAGAAGACCGAAGGATAATCTAGATGGACTATCTTAGATTGCTGCCTCATGAGTATCCGCTGCGTCTAGTTGATAAGGTGGAACTTTATAGGAAAGGGGAGATATTGGTATCGAAATTTGATACCAATCGTCTTAATTGGTTACCGAATCAAACCCCTATTCCCGAATCCATCCTTATGGAAGGAATGGCACAAAGCGCAGTCATATTTACACAATTGGAGACTCGCCCATTACAAAAAGATGAATTTCCTGTATTAGGAGCAATCAATGCGACCATTCTATCTCGGGTCGAACCCGGTCAATTGATAACGTATAAAATTAAACCGCTTAGGCTGTTACAAGATCAAGCGGTTATTGAAGGAAGTATCTTGGTGCATCAACAAACGGTTTTAAGAGGAACCCTAACCGTCGGTATCTCATAGGAGAGTACAAAATGAAATTAGGAGAACATTTTCCAAAGCCTTGGTGTTTGATTGATGAATTTTTTGGAATGAATACCTCGAATCGAATCGAGAGCAGTAAACTCATTAGTAACAGTGACTTTTTTCTTCTTGGTCATTTTAAAAATTATAGTGTCTATCCTGGTATTTTAATGATTGAAGGGATGAAACAGACATTAATACTTGCGGATAGACAACAATTGATTCAACTGAAGAGCTATTCTCTTCGGGATATCCAATCAAGGTTTCTCAAACCCCTGATACCAGGTAGTACCATCCGTTATTCCCTTGTCCGAGAGGAAAGGGATGGGCAGCTTTTTTTTAAAGGGACGGGTGAGGTCGACGGATCAATTGTCGTAAGGGTAAAACTGATTTATCAAAAGGAGTAACATATGGCGAATGAGAGATTCGTAGAACTTGAAAATCAAGGAAAGTTAGCTGGTATTCTACATATACCTGAAGGTCTCCAGTCTGCTTGTCCTTTGGTCATTTATTGTCCAGGGAAGAACGGAGAACGATACGAAGTACATCGTCTGGCCGTGAAGTTTGCGCGCCAGCTCGCAGAACAAGGAATAGCAACCCTTCGTTTTGATTATTACGGCATGGGGCTTAGTGACGGGTTTTATCACGATATGACCACCACAACAAAGGTATCGAATATCGAAATGGCGTATCGGTATGCAAAAACACTTGAGTTTGTGGATCAAAAAAAAGTGGCATACCTTGGTTTTAGCGATGGAGCAAGGATGGCGCTCATGGCTGCCAATCGTACGAACGTCACCAACCTTTTAATTTGGAGCCCGCTCTTTAATGAATATGGTGGGAATTATCCCAATGCTAAAAAGCCGCGATTCATCAGACATAAAACGCAACCAAATAAATTGGTAATGCCGTGGGCTGGTTTATGGAACAGCCTTGATTTTTATAAAGATCTTCAAGGGATGGATATCCTTCATGAATTAAACCAGTATGTAGGAAACTCTTTACTTGTTTTCGGTGGAAACGACCCTTTGGTGGAGGAAGAAAAGGAATATCTTGATACCTCCAACATTCCTTTATATCAAAATGCTGATGTACATCGAACACATACCATTGCTGGTGCGGGTCACTTATTTACTTCAGAGTCATTAGAACATCAGTTAATGGGTGTATCCGGTGCTTGGTTACGAGAACATCTTATGCATCTATAGGGGGATGAAGGAGTTTGTGGAAACAACATACATTTGGTAAAAAGAGTGAGATCTACGGTGTGATTGAGTACGGTAGTAAAGAGTGTGATACATTGACTATTTCTTTTCCGGGGCTTGGTCAAGCTATGAGCGAAAAGAATTATCTATTTTCCAATCTTCGTAAAGTCTTGGGCCAAAGTGGACAAACCTGTGTTCAGTTTGATTATCGAGGGCATGGGGACAGTTTTGGAGAGCTGGGGGATTACTCCCTAAACTCAATGATCGAGGATGGACTAACTGTTATGCAAGATTGTTATAAGCAGTTCCGTCCCAAAACGATTTATCTCATTGGAAATGGAATTGGTTCTTTTGTTGCCAGCAGATTAAGCAAGTTGTGCTGGGAGTATTTTTCAATAAATGCAAAGGTGATTTGCATTTCTCCACCGTTATTTAAGTTTCCGAAAGCCTCAGAGTTATTTTCAAAGGTGTCTTTGGCGGTATTAGAGCAGAATGGAGCTATCGATTCTCAAGTATTGATCCCTGGGTATGATTATTACACACTTAGTGATTTTGACAACGCTCAATATCAGTTTGTCACTTCATTAGGTGGGCACATGCTCTATTTACATGGACAAAAATTATCATATGAACTGATACAGGAACTTAATGAGTTTGATTTGAAGGAGGAGCTACAAACCGTAAAGGATGTAACCATCCTTTTAGGTGAACACGATAACGAGGGGTTGGAGCAAATACACAGCCTCCCGCATGCAAAAGTCGATACATTAGATCATGTGAAATATTTTTATCAACATCCTGCAGCGATGGACCAACTGATTGAAAAGGTTACCAAGCTGGTTAAACAAAAAGCTCCTAGTTTCATTTCAAATCGAGTCATGGATCAGGGTGAAAAGTGATGGGATTAACAGTTAACGAACTTTCAATGTTTGATTTGAATTATCTGGATTGCAGCAAGGTTCAGTATGTTAGTTATTTAAAGCACAAGGGTTTCCATGTCGAGGCTTTATATTATAGCTGTTTAGATACGTCAGATGAAATATATGAACAAATCATTAATCAAAAGAAATCAAGGTGGCACTTTGATGAGTTAGGGTTTCAACAAGAGGATTGGCCATTGATCGGTGTGAAGAAGAGGAACGTCCATGCCGAATCATTAGATCCATTACGATATGGGATCAGTCGTCTCATCGAGAAAGGGGAAGTGGTGTTTTTATCGGTAGAAGTGTTCCACGTTCCCCACCGTCACCGAAGCTACCAGAAAGAAAGATCTCCCCATTCTTTAATGATAAATGGTATGGCACCGGATGGAGATTTTAATATTTTAGATGAAGCGGCTCCTATATTCTCACATTTTAAGTACCCTTGGTCGTTGGTGGATCAATGCTTTAGTGAAGGAACTGGATTTCGTAACATTACATTTTTTGAGGAGATTGAAAAAAGATCGACCAAAGACATTCAAAAAGAAGCCAAACATTTGTTCAACCAACATTTGGACACGTTTGAGGATTCCCACAGACTCCATAACCATCTATTTGAATTCTTGGTTTCAAAAGAGGAAGTTGATTTTATAGATACTTTACAACAATTAAGTGCCGCCTATACACTTCTTTCTGGTTCTAGAGAGATGTTTTCAAAGTTTGCGAAGTTTATTGATATGGACAAAGTGATTGTGGAAACAGCCGTAGCATCTTCGGATGCCTCGAACCAAATCCGAAATACCTTAAATAAAGCCATCCTTCGTAGAAGACTAAAAAATGAAATGCTTTCGGAAAAGGTACGAGAACTTGTTCAGATTGAACAGCATTTAGTTTCTCTACTGAAAGCAGGGAGGTGAGTTCGATTGTTGTCAACACAAGAATTATCTTTCATTGCGAAAAGAGTGGTGCATCATTCCCTTGAGATCCAAAAAGGTGAAAAGGTTCTGATTGATGTAGAAGGGGATGCTGAGGAGTTTAGCAATCAATTAATCAAAGAAGTTTATCATGCAGGAGCTTCTCCCTATTTAAAGAGTACTCGCATTTCAAACTTGAAAAAACTCATTATCGGTGCAACTAAGGAGAGTCTCACACTTTGGTTACATCAGGAACAATATAGAGCAGAGGGTATGGATGCCTATATCGGTTTAAAGGCAGAAGAAAATATTTATGAATTTAATGATCTCCCTAGAGATCAACACCAGCTTTACCAAAAATATTTCTCACAGAAATTACAATTGGACTATCTAGGGAAAAACAAATGGATTTTGATGCGCTATCCCACAAAAGGGATGGCTCAGCTTGCGAAACTGGGATCCGAAGAGCTTAAAGCAATCTTTTACAAATCATGTGCAATGGATTACAAAAAGCTCTCAGAAGACGTTAAACCGTTGGAGACAAGGTTAAGTAAAACTAAAACAGTAATGATCTCCTCACCTGGTACTGATTTGACGTTTTCCATCCAGCACATCGACTCATTCATGTGTGATGGGAGATACAATTTACCAGACGGCGAGATTTTTACAGCCCCAATCCGGGACTCGGTTAATGGTACGATCCACTTCAATTGCCCAACCTATTTTCAAGGCCATGTCATTGAGGATGTAAGGTTCGAATTTGTAGATGGAAAAATCGTTTCGTATGACGGAAATGACCGAGACCTACTAAAGAGTATTTTAGAAACAGATGACGGTGCTTCTTATATTGGAGAATTTGGTATCGGACTCAATCCCTTTATCACTAAACCGATGAATAATATTTTGTTTGATGAAAAAATGAGTGGAAGCATCCATCTTGCGATTGGTCAAGCCTTTCCTATGGCGGATAATGGCAACGAATCAGCTATCCACCTAGACTTTGTTTTGAATCAACAATCTTCCTATGGAGGAGGATCCTTGTATTTCGACGAGGAGCTTATAAGGAAGGACGGCCTGTTCGTGCCGAAAGATCTAGAAAATTTGAATGGAGTAGAATATCAGAACGGTAGGCTGAGAGTTTAAGAGGAAACATTCATTGGTTTTTAACCGTAATATCGTTTTGAGAGACATTCAGCAGTTGATATCACTTATGTCATACAAAAACAGTGTATGAAAATTAAGTTTGTAGAGGGAGAGGTTAAATGGGAATCTTTTTAGAATTAAATGATCCTGTCATCACATCCAAAAGTGATCATGCTTTCACTTTGTCCATGTTGCATGATACACATGCACAGAATTGGTTTCTATCAAGCAGCTTGCAGCTGGTCGGTAATACAAAGAGCCAGTTGCTAGATTTTTTTCAGTTCCACAATTTGAACAAGCTTACCACCCCTTTCTTCAATGTACAGGGAATTCAGTTTCCTTCGACTTCAAACATCGACAAAATCATCATTGATGCGCTTAAAAACAAGAGTTATGTACGATTATATCTGGATCAATATTATCTCCAATACCAAAACCTTTATTTCCGTTCATATAAGACCAACGATACGCTTATCTATGGGTATGATGATGACACAAAATTGTTTCATTACTTGGCAGTCAATAAGAATGGTTTGTTTGAGAAAAAGACAATTACGTCCTTCCATCTTACAACGGCTTTGGCTTTCGCAAATCCGACAGAAGCCGAAAGAAAAAAAGTCTATTTCTATCAACTCGCTCAATCTCCTCCTGAAGAAAAAACTGCTATTCAACAGCAGATCATTTCCTATTTGAATGATTACGTGAACTCCTATGATTCATTTAAACACTTTGAAGCGGATAGAGATGATTCTCTTGTATTCGGTATGGACATCTATCAACTGCTACTCGATCACTTGAATTCCGTCAAACAGGTCGAAAGGGAGCTAGCAATTACAAATTTCCAATTATTATCTGAACATAAATTGGTTCTCTTAAAAATGGTTCGTTTATTAGCGTCAATGACGAACGTACCACGTGGTGTACTCCCAGTCCTAGAGCAACTACATCAAAAAGCAGCGGTTTTAAAGAATTCCGTTTTAAGATACATGTGGATGAAGGAAGAGAAAGCCTTTTTGAAATTAAACACTAAATTACATGAGATCAAAGACATGGAGAAAGCAGCCCTAGTGGGCCTGTTGGACTCAGTTAGGATGAGTTGATGGAACTTATAAAGATTTATAAGCATTACTTAACCAAAAGAACCCTCTTGTACAGTTTGGCCTTTGTTTTTCTTCTCGCATCGGAAATTCTAAATGTCATTCCTCCCAAAATTATTGGAAACCTCATTGATGAAATCGAAAAGCATCATCTCACCCGTCAAGGCCTTTTTCAAGGTGTACTTCCTCTCTTTGGCATTGCTCTGCTGCATTATATTGTGATCTATATTTGGTCTTCTAGCTTATTTGGGGGAGAGTTCTTTATCCAGAAAGTATTACGGCAAAGCCTTTTTTCTCGTACACTGAACTATCTACCGTTAAAAAACAAGCGTTCAGGGAATACCATGACACTCATGAACACAGATATTTCCAATATCGGAGTGGCGTATGGTTTTGGAATTTTAAGTTTTATGAGTACGGTGATTGGTTTTGGGGTTGTTCTTTTTACAATGAGTACGTTTGTTAGTTGGAAGTTAACACTTGCCTCCCTTGTTCCAATGCCATTCATCATATATTTTGTCAAGAAACTTGGGGAGATGACTCACAGGAAAACGGTTGATTTTCAGTCAAAGGAAAGTGCATTAAACGCTGATTTATCTGTTTTTCTTGAAGGGATCCGACTGATCAGGATTTATAGTCTTGAGCACGTATATAAAAAGAAAATTAATGACGCTAACCGAAGATGGAAAGAGGCAGGTATTGACTTTAATAAAACAGCAAAGCTGTATCAGCCCATGGTCACAACGCTTCTTCGGACTAGCTATGCCATTGCCATTGGATATGGGGCTTATTTGATCTCGGTAGATGAATTGACAATCGGTCAACTTATTGCCTTTACGATGTATATCAATCTTTTAAATTGGCCCGTGACAGCATTTGGTGACTTCATTAATCTTTTTCAACAAGGAAATGCCAGTGCCTCTCGCTTTAATCGAGAACTGTCCTCTCCACCAAGAAAAAAACAAGATCAAAAGATGAAGTCAGTTGATTCCATTAGTTTCGAAAAATTCAATTTGAAAATTGACGGAATAACCAGGTTGGAAAACATTGATCTATATGTAAACAAAGGCGAAACCATTGCAGTTGTGGGGAAGACAGGCAGTGGGAAATCATCATTATTACAGTACATCGCTGGCGAACTAAAAGGCGGGGAAGGAAAATCCTTGTTATCGAACGTTGCTGTCGAAACTCTTTCCCAAAAGGAATTGTCCGCCGTTGTCTCCTATTGTCCTCAACACCCGGCTAATCTTTCAAAGAACATTTTACAAAATGTAAAGTTGGGAAATCCTGAGGCAACTGAAGAGCAAGTATCTGAGGTCTTATCTATTTCAGCTCTTGATGAAGAACTTAAGAAGTCCAACCTTTCAGTGGAGTCTGTTATTGGCGGTAATGGAAAAAACCTCTCTGGTGGTCAGCATCAAAAACTATCCCTCGCTCGAGCTATTTTGAAAGAATGCGACCTTCTTTTACTTGATGATGTTTTTTCCTCAATGGATGCTGAAAATTCTTTAAGGATCTTTACCAATCTCATGAATGCGAGAAAGGGAACAACGATCATCTTTGCTACAAATAACTTGGAACAGGCTTCTGTTGCAGATCGAATTGTTGTTTTGATGGACGGAAAGATAGTTGAAAGTGGAAGCCATCAGAGCCTAATGGAGGCAGAGAAGTGGTATGCAAAACAGTACAGCAAATCCAAACAGTTAACCATATTGAACTTGGAAGAGGGAAGGGAAAACCAACATGATTGAATACTTCAAATTTAAAGATGGAATTCGTATAGTTACTAAAATTGAACATGATTCTACAGTTCGTTTAAAAGCAAGGCAGGAGAGATTAGAGAAACAAGGTATTACTGATGATTCAGCAGTAATCACACAAAGTCTTATTGAATGGGAATCTGCTGTAAATGTTCAGAAATAACACCTTGAAGGGAGGGTAACATGAAAGACAAGACACTTAACCGGTTGCTCCATTACATCCTTTTATATAAACAACCCTTTCTTATTAGTAATGGGTTGTTAATTCTTGCAGTGGGCGCTGATTTGTTCGTTCCATATATGGTAAAAGTTCTATTGGATGGGTTTACCACTCTTGGATTTAATCCGGAATTGTTTATGAGAATCGTCATCTTTTTGCTTTTGATCACAGGCTCGGGGATCCTTAATTACGGTCATGATTATTTCTTTTCAAACTACATCTTTCATGTGGTTGAAAAAATAAGAAATGATTTTATTCACTTCTTGGATAGGCTTCCAAAATCATTCTACGACAAGAGCCCTACAGGCGACCTTATAAATAAGACTATGAATGAAATAAAGAACATTAAAGATTTGTATCATAACTTCCTTGGCGGGTTTGTTGTTAGTGTTCTTCAATTACTCGGCATTTACAGTGTATTGTTTTTCATAAATCCTTTTTTTGCATCAATGGCACTATCGGTTCCGATTGTTTTTTTGGTGCTTAATTATCTTATTAATGCACCCGTCAATCATTATGTAAAAACAATTCAATCTCAATTGAACCAATTGAATGTAATGATGGTTGATATGCTTAAAAACCTTTCGATCATCCGATTGAATTCCGCTGAAAAACATCTTGAAAAAGAATACTCACAAACCAACAACCATGTTTACCAAAACATGCTTAAAAGGATGCATATTTTACATCTGACGGATGTTAACTTTAACGGTTTATTTCAAGGAGTTTTGATTGCTGGAGTTTTACTGTTTTTTGGCGGAAAGATTCTCGATGGACAGTACACAGTTGGCGTGGTCTATCTCTTAATTGATTATTCTAGGCGTATTTTTAATATTTTTAGAGGGATCAACTCACAATGGGTCCAGTCATTAACGTCCTTAGAATCTGCTAGACGTGTTTTTTCAGTATATGAAAACAATGAAGTTGAATATGAGGTTCCAATGTCTCAAAAAAGGGATTTCAAGGGGGACATACAATTTCGAAATGCTAGCTTTAGCTACGAGGGGCGTCCGGTCATTCAGCAATTCAACCTATCTATTGAGCGTGGTAAGACATTAGCCATTGTTGGAAAAACAGGAACAGGAAAAAGTACGTTGATCAATCTATTATTAGGGTTTTACCCTCTAGATGAGGGAGAGATCTTGATTGATCAATCCAATATCGATGATGTGAACAAAAGGGTCTTGAGAAGCCAAATTGCTTATGTGGACCAACATAGCTACGAATTTGAAATCGAGTATTTAAATGAGTTAACGAGCGAACAATTAGATCAGTTGCAAGGAATTGTCTCCAACTTAGGGTTTGTAAGCCTTGCTGAAACTATCGGAGGGCATCGAGTACAAGAGGTCCATGGCTTATCCATCGGAGAAAAACAACTTCTCACCATCGCTTTGGCTTTGCTCAAAGATGTAAATATTATCATTTTAGATGAAGCGACATCAAGTCAGGATCTGGAAACCGAAAAGAAAATAGTCGACCTCTTTACTAACCATTTCCATAACAAGACTGTTATCATGGTGACGCATCGGTTAGCAACGATAAAAGAAGCAGATAAAATCATCGTTTTAAACAATGGACAAATCCGCGAGATGGGAACCTATTCAGAATTGATGGAGAAACAAGGGGATTTTTTCCACCTTTCTACAATACAAGCGAAGAAACTAGAATTAGATAAGGAGGCATAGGATGAACATCTTAGGTTTAGGTGGCTCTATTCATGATTTTTCAGCTTGTCTAACATCCGGTGGGGAAATATTGCATTACATCGAAGAAGAGCGATTACTGAAGATCAAACATGCACTGAATATTGGACGTAAAATGGTTATTAATAAAGCTGCAGAATATTGCTTGATGGAGAGTAGCCTTAAGGAATCTGATTTGGATGCAATTGTCACGACTGATATTGTGGAGCCTGCTTACTATTCCCGCTACTCACATCATGATATAAAAATTATCAATCATCATCTTTCCCATGCCGCTTCCTCTTTCTATCCATCTCCCTTTCATGATGCTGCTATCTTAGTTGTCGATGGTAGAGGAAGTTCCATTGGGGAAGATGCTAAAGAGACCATCTCCTTTTATTATGGTGATGGAAATCAAATTCAAGAACTGAAAAAAAGCACAGGCACAGAACATAACGATCTCATTACAAATTCATTAGGTTGTTTTTACGAAGAAGTGACCAAAGCCATTGGATTTGAGTTTCTTCAGGATGGGAAGACAATGGGTCTTGCCCCATATGGTTCGGATAAATACGTTGATAAGTTCCGGGACTTTTTTGACATGGATGATCAGGGTAGGTTTATACAGACCGTACCCCAACTTCATAGCTTACGGGAGTTTATCATAGAAGAGATTCACACTTCTTTAGACCCTGAGCAGTGTAAGGCAAACCTTGCTTTTGCCGTACAACACCACACGGAAGAGTGCCTAATAAATGCATGCCTACATCTTTATCATCTAACAAAGTCGAAAAACCTCTGTCTATCAGGAGGGGTGGCATTGAACAGTGTTGCAAACCATAAAATTGCACAGCATACCCCTTTCGAGAACATTTACATTTTCCCCGCTGCTGGTGACGCCGGGACGGCTATTGGGTGTGCATTGTATGGATATTATGCGTTATATGACAACCCTCGAATCGTTAAGGAATCCGCCACCTTGTGCACCCCATATCTCGGCAAAGAATATCCGCAAGAGGCAATAAAAAAAGCCATTGACCAGCACGCAGATGAGTTGATCATTCAAAAACCTATCGATCTTAATGACTATGTATCGAGCCTATTAGCAGATGGTAAGATTATAGGTTGGTTTCAAGGTAGGTCAGAAGCTGGACCAAGATCGCTCGGGAACCGCAGTATCCTCGCGGATCCAAGAAAACATGATATGAAGGACACGATCAATAGACGTATCAAGCACCGCGAATCGTTTCGCCCTTTCGCTCCGGCCATTCTTGAAGAACATGCTCAAGCTTATTTCTCCTTACAGTGCCTCTCTCCATACATGCTTTTTGTTGCAGATATAATACCTTCTAAACGAAATCAAATTCCTGCAGTTACTCATGTTGATGGTACGGGTCGGCTACAAACCGTATCAAAACCAATGAATCCTATCTTTCATTCATTACTCGAAAGTTTCTATCATAAAACCGGTGTCCCCATTCTACTGAATACTTCCTTTAATGACAATGGACAACCCATCATTGAATCCCCTATGGATGCTGTTGTAACGTTTCTTAAATTGGATCTAGATTATCTTGTTGTTGGGGATTACGTACTAGCCAAACCAGATCGGAGTAAAGAGGTGGAACTATGAAAAACGGATACTATTTATCAACGTACCTACATATCGATCCACTTGACCATCTTCTTAACAAAATCGTTAGGCATGATCAGAACCTAGCGTTGTTTAAAAAAAACAATGAACGTATCGAGCTAATTAGATTTTGGGAGTTGGAAAGGATTTCAGGAATTAAAGAGCATCATCAATCATTCGCTAGTTTGGAACAAGCCTATGATACGATCAACCTTTTATTGTTGCCCCTTGGCCTTTGTTTAGATGATATTGAGGAGATTTGGGGAACTCCTGGCTTGGATACAACGAATGACTATCATTCACTGAGCGATTATCCGAATTTGTCGTACCACAGCATTTCACATTTGTTTTCTTCCATACTTCTTGATCCCGATAAATATCATGAGGAGAAAATAATTGGATTTGCTGTAGATGGTGGACCAGATGGTGTTGTAGACGTTACTGAACGGATCAAAAAGCCGTACTATGCAGGATGCTTTGTTCATAATGGGAAAATTGAGTTGTTTCCAGTTGAATCTCCAGGCCTTTTATGGGGTTGGGCCATGTTCTACTTTGGGATGAAGGAAGGAACGTTAATGGCGCTTGCTTCCGCAAGTAACAGTAGGGCCTATATCAATTATGAACATCACATACCCATCTATGATGGTAAAGGGTATTTTGGTAAAGAAAATTATTTCGAATCGATCTATAAACAAATAGCCGCGTTCACACCAGCCGATGAAGGGGTTTTGTTCAACTATTTTGATCCGCGTTTCACGGAAGAAGAAAATAAAATCAGTATGTTGATGAAAATCATTCAAGAGGCCTCCTTTACAATCATGAACTTGAATATTGACCGAGCGATTGAACAGTTTGATTTTAATCCCCAGGATGTTCATTTATCCATGTCTGGCGGCTTTACATTGAATTGTCCTACAAACAGTTATTTGATGAAAAAATATGGATTTAAAAGCTTTATCGCTCCTCCATGTGTCGGGGACAGTGGATTATCGCTTGGTATGGGGTTATATGCCTTTTATAAGAAGATGGGAAGATTTTCATTTTCAATGAATCATCCGTTCTTTGGGGAAAACGATCCGATCGATCTGAATATCCTCATGAAAAATTACGAACCGTACATCGAGAACATAACACCACTCGACGTTGACGAAGTAATAGAAGATATCACTGCGGACCCTGTTGTGTGGTTTAATGGGCATACGGAAATTGGACCAAGAGCACTTGGAAACCGTTCCATCATTAGTGACCCTCGCTCCTTACGTATGAAAGATCGCTTGAACGAAATCAAGCAGCGGGAATGGTGGAGACCTGTTGCACCGATGGTACTCGATAAACTGGCTGATCAATGGTTTAAGGATTACTATCCTTCTCCTTTAATGCTCCATACATTTACCATCAAACCCGAAAAAGTGAAGGAAATTCCTGCGGTAGCTCACTTAGATGCCTCAGCTCGGGTGCAATCTATCTCTAAAGACCAGAATCCACTTATGTATGAGTTGATTAAACATTTTCATAAAAAAACGGGGGTGCCCATTCTTTGCAACACCTCTTTAAATGACAAGGGAGAGCCCATTATCAATAAAGCAGAGGAAGCCATCAACTTTTGCCTGCGAAAGGGATTGAACTTACTTTATATAAACGGTTACCGGGTTTCACTCAAAAATCATCACGACTTCCCCGAACGTGGACCTAAAAGGAGAAGGTTAGAAATTGATTGTTTTTCAGAGGTCGAGAAGAAAGAACTTTGGGGTCAAGTGAATCCCCACAAAATCCCCCTCAAGCTGTTGGATTACTATCGTGAGCCTTTAGAACATGTTCGTTTTCTCTATCAATATGACATAACAAATGAAGAAGATGCAAAACAGATGATGAATGATATTCGTCCGTTAATGAAGCATTCTATGTTTACACTCAAAGGAGGAGGACATTGAATATTTTAGCTCTAGGTGGCTCCATCCATGATTTTTCAGCTTGCATCCTGTCCAAGGGAAAAATCACAGTGGCCATCGAAGAAGAAAGACTGACGAAAAAAAAATACGCTGTGCATAATCGTTCGACGTTTAGATGCAAAGCAGCTGAGTATTGTCTATCAGCCTTAGACATGTCCATAGAAAATATTGACGCTGTTGTTGGAAATGACCTTATTGAATCAGATTATTATATGAAGTATGCAAATCAGATTAAGTTATACAACCATCATCTGACCCACGCGGCTTCTACCTATTATACATCACCTTATCACGAGGCAGCTGTCCTCGTGATAGATGGACGAGGTAGTTATATCATTGAAGATGAACGGATTCGAGAAACCATTAGCATGTATCAAGCGGATTCAGATGGACTAGATTGTATCAAAAAAAATCTGGGACAAGAGACAGATGAATTTAGCATCGTTACGAATTCCATCGGAATGTTTCTACAGTATGTAACTGTAGGAATAGGTTATTCCCAAATGAATGAAACAAAAATGATCAAGCTAAGTCATGGGGGTACAGGTAGATTCGTACAGGATTTTAATAATTTTTACACGTTACAAGAAGGCCAGTTCCTCCAAGGCTTTAAAGAATTAGAGGCGTTAAAGCGTTATGTGGACGTAAAACTGCAAGAAGCGGGAGATGCCAAAACCAAACTACAGGTTAAAAAGGATCTTGCATTTGCTGCCCAATATCATCTAGAACGGATTGTTGTGCACCTTTGCCATTGGCTCTACCAAATGACAAAAAAGCCGAACCTTTGTCTAGCAGGTGGTATCTTTGAAAATGTCCAACTTTTAATGAAAATTAAAAATGACACCCCATTTCAAAACATCTATACTCCATCCTTCATGGGAGATGCAGGAACCAGTATTGGAGCGGCCTTACTCCACTATCATAATACGATAAAATGGACAAAGAAGAGACCGGATATACAGGTGTTGGGCAAGTGCTATCCAACCGAAGAGCTCGTCAATCACCTTAGTCAACAGCAATTTCACATATACACAAAAAAAGAACTCGCAACAGTTACTGCCCAGCTATTAACGCGCGGTTACTTGATCGGTATTTTTACAGGAAAAAGTGAATTTGGCAGGTATCCCTATGGCCATCGGAATATAGTGGGTGATGCAAGAAAGGTAGAGCTTAAGGAAAAACTACAAAGAACCAAAAACAGGGAAACCTTTGAACCATTCAGCATATTAAAAATGGAGCAATTTAAACAGGCCTGTTCCTCCTTTTTGATCAATCTTTGTTACTTAGAAGAACCAGATCATTTTCCCCTAGTGGTCAATGAAGACGGATCTACTTATTGCCTACCCGTGAATAAGAACCCTTCCTTTATGTCGCAATTACTCGAGGAATACCATGCGATTAGCAACATTCCATTTCTACTTAATACACCATTGAAAAAATCAGATCATACCTTAATCGAGACACCAGAGGAAGCTATTGAATTCTTTCTTTCAACCGATTTAGACGCGTTAGTCTTAGATGACCATCTTATTGTGAAATATAGCAGCAGTCCTTAAAAGGAAAACAACCCACCATAATTGGTGGGTTGTTTTTCTATCAATCTATGTTTCGATCATAGATTAACGGATTTAACCATGTATCGGCAAACTCTTCTTCATACCTTTGAGGGAAATAAGTTTTCAAGTGACTTTGGCGGGCTTCATTGGTTCCTGGGGCGACGATCTTCGCTGGATCGGCATAATAGGTGATCGTCATTACTTCACGGTCTATAGCCAAAGGATTCCCATTAGCGCTATGAAGGATCCATCCATCATGAAACGTGGCATCCCCAGCATTCAGCTTCCCATAGTTTTCGATGTTCAAAATTTCCTTCAGAGCCTTTTTTAGCGTAATCTCTTTATAATTGTGGCTCCCTGATACAAATGACAACGAACCTAAGGTCTCAGGAATGTCGACAAGAGGCATCCACATGGTGATTTTTTTATCCGGATCCAATTCAATCATGTAATTGTTGTCTTGGTGCCAGGGAGTAGGCCCACCACCGGCTTCCTTAAAAAAAGACTGATCTAGATACAATCTTACCCGATCAACTTTTAAAAGGTCAGCAGCAATTTTTCCGAACCGTTTCGCTGTGACGAACTTTTTAATCGCTTTGTTTTTCTGCCATAAATTTATCGTTTGGAGAAAGGCTTGTCCAAAGGTATCACGTTCTTTTAATGGCCTAACCTCTTGGTTATATTGGTTGACGGTTTGTTTTATGAGTGGCCGATAAAAATCAAGCGCTTGTCGATTAACTAGGTTTTCTAACTTTATATGCCCCTTTTTCTGGAAGGTGCTTATTTGTTGGGATGTAACTGGATAGGGACGGGTTAGATCGAATGAAGAGGTGGATAATTCGCTCATTCCACGTGTTTTCCTTCCTTGGAGTAAAGAACCGGTGTCAATTCACTTTCAGCTTTATCTCCAGGTTTACGTCCTGGAAAGAGTCGTCTTAAATGATAATTTCTTGCTTCTTTTGCTTTGTTTTCTTCCGGCTCTACAATTGTAAGGTTGTCTGCGATGTAGATTATGGTTAGTACTTCTCTGTAATTTTCAGTTGGGTTTCCAGCTGCATAATGCAAAGTGAGGCCCGAATGAAAGGTTGCATCTCCAGCTTCCATTGCACCATAAGAGGCAAGAGGATATCCTTTTCGAGCTGCAAGGAGAACATCCTCTGTTGCTAGTTCATGTGATCTCGAAACAAAGCCCATTGACCCAACTTCTTCCGGAATATGATTTAATGCCATCCACATGGTGATGGTTTTGTCTGGGTGGATGGGGAGCATATATGCACTATCGGTGTGCCATGGAATGGCACCTCCTCCTGGAGGTAAGAAAATAGAAGAGTCGTGATAGAGTCGGATACCATCCACACCCATAAGATCAGCGGCGATCTTTGCAAAACGCTTTGCAAAAGTCAGTCTTTTAATTTTTTGATTTACCTCCCACATATTCATAATCGTAGGAAATGCCTTTTCTACCCCATAGTATTTTCGATCTTCTTCCGGGACATTTTCCAAAGCGTAACCGAAAACATGATCTTTAATAACAGGCCGGTATTCGTTGATTTCATTCTTCTTCATGACCTGAGGAAGAAAGATATGACCATCCCTTTGATATTGATTGATTTGATCCTCGCTTAAAGAGTACTCCGTATTTAAGTTTATAGGTTCCATAACTATCACCTCTCATAGATTTTTTTTAACTGTGTTGAAGAGTATAATTTTTTTTCTCCAATTAACTTGATGTCGGCGCCAACATCCTTTGCAGCTTGTTGTTCGGGAAACGTTTTTCCTTGATAATCGATACCTTTGACAAAAAAATGAGGTTTAATGATCTGGATTGCTCGAACCAGGGTCAGATCGGGGATAACGAGTAGATGGTCCACACATTCGAGACTAGAAAGAAACGCTACACGTTCCTTTAACGGAAATAGGGGGCGTTTACCTTTAATAGATTGAATTGAGTCATCGCTATTGATACCGACAATAAGAATGTCCCCAAGGTCTTTGGCGCCATGGAGATATTCTAGATGTCCAGGATGAAATAAATCAAAACATCCTCCAGCAAGAATAATGGTTTTATCACTTCTCTTGTAGTGGTTCACATATTGTAGGAGATTTTTTTCTTGCAACCGTTTTGATCTCATCTTCGCACCTCGACGTCGATATCTAATTGCGAAAGTAAATGGAAAATTAATTCGCGGAGTGGCATGCGATGAGGGTTAAAGATAAATCGAAGTGGAGAAAATTGGAGGTTCGTAAAACGATGCTGAAAAAACTTTACTTTCTCATGAACTATAACGGCGAGAATTTTAGTATGTGAAGCGTATACCTTTTCGGCACTTTTATAAGAATAAGTATCCGTGAGAATAGAGGATGGGCTTATTAGAACAATGGGGAGGGTTGTCTCCATTTCCACTAGTTCTGGACCAACTGCTTCACAATAAACATCCTCGATTCCTAATAATCTTAATTCAGCGTTTATCTTTCTTTCATACCATTCACTTAGTTCTTGATTTTTCGTTTTGTTTAATAAAAATATCGTATTCACTTTGAAGAACCACCTACCTTTTCTACTCCCACCATTTTTTGAGTCTGTTGTATGGTGATACGTTCTGGGGTTAATCGAATATCTTTTTTGAGAATCTGCATCATTCTATGGAAGATGAGGGTGGATGGAATATCTTTTGCATCGCCTGAATCTGTATAGACACTATAATTATTACTAGCGGGTCGATAACTGACATAAGGGTTCGATCCACTGGCAAGGGGGGTCCCGCCTCCCCATATCGTGAGGGAGGGTGTACCTACCACACCAGCGATGTGCCCACAAACACTATCTATTCCCACTAAGATATCCAATTGTTTTATGAGTGCAAATAACTGTGAGACGGATAACGAACTTAAATCGACCACACTTTGTGGAAGCCCTTTTTGAGGCGTTAGATTAATAACAATCAGAGATTTCTGTTCACATTCTTTTATAAAATCAGATATATTCTTTTGGTCCCAGCACCTTTGTGGGTCTTGTGTATGGAACTGAATTCCAATCAAGGGTTTTGAATGCTGTTTTAATTTCTCTACTTTTAATTGTATTGCTTCTGGCAAAGGAGGGAGGTCTATTTCTTCCATTTGGTGGCTAACAGGTTCAGACAAGCCCAGTGAACGTGAGACCATATCGACAAGATGTAGGTGAGGGGGATTGTCCAGTCTCGTATTTAGAAAATAGACATTTTCATATATATTACATTTTGTAATGGCTTCATATATAAAGAAACTATCAAAATGGACATAGACCCGGCAGTTAGGAAACAAATCATTTAGAAGACGGAGTGGGCCCCCTCTTGTAATTAGGTCTATTTTGTAATTCTTTTGATGAGTTTGGATAAAGTGCTTTATCTGACTATAGACTGCTGCTACATCACCGTGTCCAAAAAACCAGTCCAACAGTATCGCGATTCGCTTTTTCTTAGGTTGATAGTTATACATGAAATCATGGTTTTCATGGATGAAGAACGGATAGATATAATCTTTGGAATGGAGGAGTGAATAGGAGAGAAAGTTTTGGGAATTATGTATCCGATTTAAGATAGAATCATTAACAAGAAAAGGCTCTATTTTAGGATGAATAGCGACAAGCAAAGTCAATGGGTTACCATATTGAATGGGGGAGGAAGATACATCAGTCACCTGTTTTTCAAAGAGACCCTGTATGGTTTGTGAGGACATATCGTCGTTTAAATAAATAACCTCGGCGTACGGAAACATCTCAGAGAGGGAAACCCTCTGGTTCCCTTTAAAAGCAACAATAGAATGGGTGTATGCTTCAATGTTCGGTATAACGCTATTTACATTCTCTTGTTCAAGAAGGAAGATGAACAGTTTTTCCCGTTGTTTAAGTAATTGTCTATTCTGCTTAACTTTCTCTTTGAATAAATCCATAATTGTCACCACCTGCCTTTAATTCATGTAAGTACTGATGTATCTCTGATTTTGTAACCGTGGAAGTATATTTTTTTGAAACGGAGATGGATGCTGCTACATTCGCCATCACGAATGATTTAAATAAACTAGTACTTTGAACCATAGAGGCAATAAATGCGGCTAAAAAGGAATCACCAGCTCCAATACTACTGACAACTTTTTTTGATAAGCTCGGCAGATGATAACTACCATGTTCATTTACGATAATAGATCCGGATTGATCCCCTTTTAGGAGTAAATAGGTAAATTCATGAGTTTTAAGAACTTCCTTGGCTTTCAACACAGCTTCTTTGATAGTAGAAGCATTTATACCGGTCAAAGCGTTGAACTCTTCTAGATTAGGGCTTAATACAGTTGCCATGTTATATACGTTCAAATTCCTATTGGCTGATGGATCGACGAATACTTGGATATTATTATTGATGGCTTCTTTAATGATTGATTTTAAGATTGAATCGCTGTATGTTCCCTTATTCAAGTCCGCTATCACAAGATAACCAATTTGACTTCGAAGTGATACGAATAAATTAAGCAATTGCGCTTCTTCCTCTAAAAGTAGCGGCTCATAAACTTCCTCGTCTATCCTTATAACCATCTCCTCTTCAGAAATAAACCGTGATTTAAGTGGTGTAAGAACTGAAGGCTTTTTAACAATATGGTTATGGATAGCGGGATTCAGCCATTTCTGTAGTAAGTCCCCGTACATATCCGCTCCTGTCACCCCAAAAAGATGAACGTCAACCCCCAAGGCGCTTAGGTTATTAGCTACATTTGCTGCATTCCCTGGTATATACTTCTTTTCTTGAATGGTTAGTTTCTGGATCCCCTCATTGTTAGAAAATTGTTTATGACATTCTGCATAACAATCTAAGACAATATCTCCCAAAACAAATACGCTTTTTTTTAGCTCAGTTTCCAAATGAATCACCCGCATTTTAATTTAATGTAATTATAGTATATGGGCTACGAAAATGGTCTGCATAACTTGTGCAAGCTTCATATATTAAGCCGAGCCACCTAGTACCTTTCCAAGTGAAACTATGGATAAGGAGGCATTATGAAAAAAGATACCTATTTAGAAGAATTAATGCTCAATTATCCTGAACTGAACGTATGTAAAAGCTCTATTGTAAAAGCATACGAATTACTAGTGAATGGTTATAAATGCGGACGGAAAATCCTGATTTGTGGAAATGGGGGGAGTAGTTCAGATGCTGATCATTTCACAGCGGAACTAATGAAGTCTTTCCGAGTAAAAAGACCGCTTCCAACGCTTTTGAAACAACGTTTCATGAAATTAGGTAATAGAGGTACATTTTTATCGAATCACCTTGAAAGAGCGATTCCCGTAATCTCGTTATCTGCTAATACATCGACCATGACAGCAGTCTCCAATGACATGGGTTATGAGTTCGCTTTTGCACAACAAGTCGTTGGATATGGTAAAGAAGGGGATGTGTTGATTGCAATTACCACCTCAGGTAAATCCAACAATGTTACTAATGCTATCTTTACAGCAAAAGCTTTGGGGATGAAGGTGATCTGTTTTACAGGGGGCACCCAAAGCTTTATTGGTGATAATTTTTGCGATGTTATCATACGTGCGCCTTCTGTAGAAACCTTTAGGATTCAGGAATTCCATCTCCCGATCTACCATTCATTATGTTCAATGGTAGAAAACGAGATTGTAAAAGAAAATTAAATAGAGAAGCCGAGAAAGAAAAGATGGAATTAGATAAGCTGAAATTATCAATATAAAGGCGAGGGTGTAATGGACATAGAACAGCATAAACACGAATACTGTACACAGGGATTTACAGTCGTCAAAGGACTTTATACTAAAGATGAAGTGGAAATCTTACGAAAAGAATACAAAGATATTTGGCTAAAAAAATTGGCAGATGGAGAAATCGTCCAAGACCAAAGTAAACCTCTAGTCAGCTTATATCCCCGTCAGAAGGATCTCCATTTTGAGAACGAAAAAATTAGTAACTTTGCATTGAATGAAAAGGCATTGAATGTCCTTATGGAACTTATAGAAGAGGATGTGGACCTTATTTCCACTAACTATTACTATAAGCCACCTGGCATGGAAGGTATGCCTTTTCATCAGGATAATTTCGGTATAGGGGTTGCCCCAGGTACTTGTCATGCTATTTGGACCTGCTTAGACCCGGCAGATGAGAAGAATGGAGGAATGAGATTTGTTCCAACCACACATCAGCTGGAACTTTTGATTCCCAAGAAAGTCTATGATGAGAATGCGGATACATTCGCCGGGTACGTCTAATCTCTAGAGGTTCCAGAAGGCTACGACATTCTCCCTATTAAAACCGAGCCAGGAGACGCCGTAATTTACCATGGTCATGTCATTCATGATTCTATGCCGAACGAATCAGAAACAACCTTTCGTAACTCAATCATTTGCCATTACGCAGGTGTAGGTACAAAAAAGATCACATTGAATTTTAATAAGTTGATAACAAGAAAGGGCGAAAAAATCAGAAAACGTCCGAATTTTTCTAGTCTGAAAAAATAGGAGAATACTATGACTGAAATGAATCAGCAGTTAAAGCAAAGATTTGATGAAAAAGGCTATGTTGTTGTTAAAAACGTTTTTGATTCAAATGAGATCCAATCCATCATACGTGCATTTGAGGGAGAATGGCTCAAACTTGTGCAAAGAGGCGAGATTTTGGTCCGCGATACGCGTCCGTTGGAAAGCTTATATCCTCGAATGAGAGATTATCATCGTAAAAACCCGACCATTATGGAACACACCCTTAAAGGTGAACTATTTGACCTAATGAAAACGATTATAGGAGAAGAAGCACTCGTGATCTCTACAAGTTATTATTTTAAGAGTCCTACCACTCGTGCACTTCCTCTTCATCAAGACAATTATGCATTTGGGGTATCCCCAGGAACAACTTATGCCGCTTGGATTTCTTTAGATTTTACAAATGAACAGAATGGGGGACTCCAGTTCGTCCCCGGAACGCAAACAAGCTCATTAAGCTTCCCAGATGCAGACCCATCCAATGTAAAGAACTACTTTTCGGATACTGGACAAGAATTGGCTGTTGAAGAAGGTCAAATAGAATATGTAGAAACTGAACCAGGCGATGTCGTGATTTTTAATGGGAATATCATCCATGGTTCGACTGAAAACACCACAAATTATCAATTCAGGCGTTGCCTTCTCACTCATTACACTGGCGAGAGTGTAGAACGACTCGCGCTGAATTTTAATAAGTTAATCGACCGAAACGGACAAAAAGTTCGACGTAGACTAAATAAAGATACCAAAATTACTCAAAAACAAAAATCTGTTTTCTCTATAAAAGAGGCAGGTTACTTTGATTCATGGAAGTAAAGTTTAATTAGAGAGGTACTCCCTTATGATAAATAATCATAATTTTAGAGACCGTGATGTGGACTTATACCAACTCAATGGACATCGGTTGATTAAAAAGTTAATAGATCAAGAAGCGATACATCAACTGCGGGTTGAAGTCCATAACGTGGTCAATGCAATAGAAAAGGACCATTTATCCCGTTATAAACGGGATGATTTTGGTGAGAATTTTTTAGAAGTAACGAACCTTTGGACCCACTCTTTACACATCAAGAAATTTGTTACCTCCAAAAGGTTGGCTGATATTGCAGCAAGGTTACTAGGGGTTCCATCTGTAAGGCTCCATTATGATTGCATTTTCTTTAAAGAAGCTAATGGAAATGCAACTCCGTGGCATCAAGACCAGGTAAGTTGGCCCCTAGATACCAATAAAACGATTACAGCTTGGATCCCTTTACATGACATCCCATCAAGTGTTGGATCTTTAAACTTTATGAGCAGGTCACACGCTTATCAGGAAACCAATATAAGAACAGCTATACGTCATGGTTTCGAGGAGGTTAATTATGGGGCTCTTGAGGTAGGTGATGTTACATTTCATAATGGATGGACGCTTCATAGCGCCAATGCCAACGTCCTTTCACATCGAAGGGAAGCATTTGCTATAACTTATTATGAGGATGGAGCAAGAGTCATTGATCTTCCCAAAGATAAGTACCATTCCTCCTTTTATCAGTTTTTTCCTGGAATAGAGGTTGGCAAGCAAGCCAATAGTAAACTGAATCCTCTGTTGTAAAAATACATTTCCCTACTTAATCCTTGAGAGGGAATTTTTTTTTGCTAAAAAAGACCTGCTGCTATGATAGCAACATGGTCTTTTTCCAATCGGTCTTTAACTATTTTCGGGCTGATTTCTGTCGAGTAAATGATAAGCACGATGACTATAATGCAAGTCTTCATGGAATCTCAGTTCCAATTCATATGTGTTTTGAATCAATTGAATGATCGGAAGTACGTTATTCACGGACACCTTATTTCTTAGGACATCGAGGTTATAGCGATTGTAGGCTAACTCCCATTGTTGGATGATTTTGAGTAAGGTTTCAATCAGAGTGGAATAAGGATTTCCATAGGTGTGATGAAGTTCCTGTAAAAGATCCCTTAAAAAATATCGGCTCCATCTCAAGTCAAAAAGACATTTCGACACAACTTCTAATGTAGAAGGGGACGCACTGACCGATTCTTCCAAATCTTTTATTAACTGTGCCGTACAACTTCTCCCATAATAATAAGTGCCTTCCTCTTTATTTAAGATATCTCCTTTTAAGAACTCATAAGAAATCGTTTTTAGCGTATTAAAGTACAATATGGGCGTTTGTTGTGGGAGGGTCTGATTGGTATTGACTTCAACAATACCAAACGATCCTTGGAAAAAGTCGCTATTTTCCTTCGTTGCCCCTTCCCAGAACTTTTCAAAATTTTGAAGGGGAACTTTGCCGTTATATTTATGTGGTACTGGATCAAAAACATAAGTATTGGAAGAATCCATCCCATATACAGACAGAAAATGACCCCCAAACTTCTTTAGGTAGTCTTTTGAATGAGGTAAATGGTAGGTAGTGCCTATGCAGATGATAGGTTCTTTCATTCCCTTAAGTGAATGAAGGAGATAACGGCTGGCACTTGAAAAGGCGTCGAAATAGCGGCTAGCCAAAGTGAAAAATTTCCCTTTGTATCCTAGCTGATTTGCGTACCATATTTCCATATCCATTGTATGTAGTTCCTGATCTTTTAAGTATACAGGCAATGCGACTAAATCCAGATTTAATAAGAGGGTATAAGAAACATTCAAGTTTCTAGATTTCAGCGTTTCACTGATTAATGGAAAATCACAAGGGATATAGTAAGGGACATCGGAAGGAAAAGTACGATCTGTTAATTTAAACAAGTTATCACCTCTGTTCAAACAGTAATAAATTGTTTTCGTCTATGTCCTTATACAGGTAACAATGCCCGACGTCTGGGATATCAATGTCAAGGATGGTATCTTTCGGGCCTCTTAAGGTTTCGTATTTTTGGTGTAAATTTGGTATCACCAACACACTGAGTTTTTGATTCGAATCAGCCTTCTTTGTAACGAGGTTTACAAACTGCTTACCGTTAATAGTTAGGATGGCTTTTTCATTGGGTTTGTAAGTAATTAATTCAAATCCCAATTTTTTGTGGTACCAGATTATTGATTTTTCAAGTTGAGAAACTGGTACAGTTTGATGATCGTATTCGATTACCATCGAAAGTCCTCCTCTTGTTCTGATGTCAATTCTATTATGAGAAATGTCTGAATGATGCTCTCGGCTTTTTAAGCGGACTTTAAAATCAGGCTCTTTTTTTTGCCTTTTTTGGCAGAGTATTTTTAATTCACTCTTTATATAATGGATGCAAATCTCCAAGAAGAGGTGGGTTAGATGTATATTAGATACCCTGCAAATAAAATTAAGCAAATCGACATCTCAGAGCTAATTGACCAGATCTATTATTTAGATCCAGATGTAAAGAAGGTAGGAACTGAAAGAGGATACTTGACTATTCAATACGAAGGAATCAATGAGAGGATTTTCTTAAAACAATTAGAGACACTCCTGAACAATAGGGAACGGACTATAAAAAAAATAAGGTTAGTTGATAACCTTATCCATCCTATTGTCGAAAATGAACGGTCTCAAGCAGTAAATAAAGAAAGTATTTTCAAGTTGCATGAATGTATTAAGAAAATGCTTGATGAAATCAGTGAGAAATTTAATGGTACTCCAACAAGATATCCGGCTCTTATGGACAGTGATTTAATGCAAAGAAGCAAATATGCATTCCATTTTCCACAAAATGTTTATCGTATTGCTCAAATTAGGCATCAAAAAGAGCACTTAGATCAATACCGATTCAACATGGAAAAGGGTCTCAAAGTGGAAGAGCTATATGAGGTGAATTCATACTTTCTTCGACCTTGCCTTTGTTATTTTGCTTATGATGAAAGAAAAGATCAGAGATTAGACAGTGATCTTGAAGTGATCCATAGTTATGGCTCGTGTTTTCGCCATGAACATGATAGGAAAATCAGTGCTCATCGTTCCCGTGATTTCACCATGTATGAAATTATTTATCTTGGGAGTAAGGAGAAGGTAGAAAGCCTAAGGAAAGAATTAATACAAGAAGTCTGGGAACTGTTCAATCGAATTGGCTTAAGAGGATATATTGAGACGGCAAATGACCCTTTCTTTATAAAAAATGACCGCAATCGGATTGCCTTTCAACGGGCCGCAGAAATGAAGTATGAATTAATCTTTTCACCAAATGAAGAACTCAGCTTTTCAATCGGTTCTTTCAATCTGGTAGGAGAGGTGTTGACAGAATCCTTCGGAATTAAAGGTGAATTGGGAGAAAATGTCCATTCAGGATGTACAGCTTTCGGCATAGATCGATGGGTTGAAGCCATTTTATATACCTTCGGTGATAAGATGGAAAATTGGCCTACCTACCTTAGGGAGAGGATGGCTGATGGAAAGTAAATCCCTTGCTGTTCATAAAAATCCGGGGTTGTCTACAGAATGTTACCACAATTGCAGGCTAAGTATTCTTATGGGTCAAGATAGATTATGGCCTTGGATATATAGTCACTTTACGAATTTAAAAATTTTAATAGAAAATCCTTTGCAGTTTCCCATGGTTCGATTTGAAGAACATCTTGAAATTTATTCAGAAATATTGGTCGAACAACCCTTAAAGAAAGTGTCTTCTTGGGTTGATTCAATAAAGAAGAACATAGAGAATGATCGGTACACGCTTCTTTTTTTGAATTGGAGACATATAAAAGACTCAACGTATTTTAATGGAACTGAAGATATTATTCATGAGGCACTCCTTTATGGGTTCAACGAAAATGAGAAGGTGTTCCTCGGTCTTGGATTTGATGTAAATGGGAAGACCTTTGGAGAATTTAAATTGCCGTATAGTGAGTGTGACCAATATATCGAGAACATTTTAGAGGAGCATCTTCATCATAAACGCTGGTTCGCCTATTATGGATTCCCCATCTGCACCCTACATTTGAACCCTTCCTATCAACCGCTATTTAATACAACCACTCTTTTCTTTGCGCTGGATCGTTCTAAGGCAATTTCAAAAGACGTTACAGCCAAGGGGGCATTTGCCAATGGTTACTATGTTCCCTATTTCCTATCTTTATATTTTCAAAAGCTCGAGCAAGGCTTTTTCCTTCCAGATTCAGAATCTACCTTGTGGAACATTAATATTTACAAAATGATCCAACATAAAAAATTCAATATCGATATGATGAATTTTATCGCAAAAGAATATCCAAACCATAAAGTGATCAAACGATTAATTGACTTCCATACTAATTCTAAAAAAGAACTACTGAAGTTGAGAAGTTTATCTCTTAAATACCAAACAAACAAGAAGAGTGACATTCTTCGGGATATTAGTGACGGGTTTTTGAAAATATATGAAATCGAAAAACGGATCAATGCCATGTTTAAAGATTATTTAGTTAGACAAAAAGTGGATAAGTTTAGCTGAGAATACTCTGAATGCCACACCTATAATGAAAATGAAATTAAATGAAGAGAGGAAATGAAAAGGATGTCAAATAACGAACAAATTATTATGAATTGTTTAAAAAAGGTCCTACACAATGTGGAGTTTGATCATGACAGCAATCTCTTGGAATTGGGTATTGATTCTATGACCTTTATTCGTCTAGTGGTAGAAATAGAAGATGAGTTTGATATTGAAATCGAAGATGAAGAAATCGTGCTCCAAAACTTCGAATCGATTCAGAGTATTGTCAAATTGGTTGAACGAAACTTATAAAATTGGTAGTGAAAGGAAGTTTGTTTGATGTACTCAAAATCGATACAAGACTTTCTAACGAAACCCAAGGTGGTGGATTGGAGGTTCCCGGATAAAGATGGCTTTTGTGAAAGAACGCTCGACTGCAAACAGTTGGCTGTTAAAGAAGTTCTACGATGGCGTGAAGAAAAAAATCTCCTTCCTATCTTCCTAAATCCCTTCGATTGTTCCCACCAGAATCTTCAACTGAGGAGATCCGAACCTAATTTTAATCTTGGCTGGTCATTGCAAACAAAGCATTCGATTCCAAAGGATAAGATCATTCCAGAAATTCAAAGGTATATAAGCATGAATGGCTATTGCTTGCTTTTTTACAGATCGTTTGAGACAACGTATTCCAGCTATTACAAAACTCATGATATTGTTCACTGGTCTCTGATTGTTAACGTGGATGAAGAGAAGCTCACCCTCATTGATGAAGCAGGACATCCTAGTTACTTTCAAGGTCATATGGGACAAGTAGGTTATGATGACTTCCGGTCCAACTGGATATGTGACTCAAACTTCGGGATAGGACAAGTTATTAAAAATGAGTTGGCGAGCACTGATTGGAATTCGGTTTGTTTTGAATTGATGAGATCGTCTGTCAAAAACATGACGACTCTGGGTGGTCTTGAGAACTTGAAGGAGTTCGTAGCCACATTACAAGGAACGAGCGCATCTACAATTGTTGAATACATTGAGACACTGGAATTTGATATTCATTATTTCCGTAGGCTGCGAGAACTTTGGCTTTTGGCAGTAAATCGTGGAAGTATTCCAAAGCCGTATGTCAACCCGCTCTGGGTTGAAGAGTTGTTTTATTTATGCAAATGTTGGTCTCTCATTATGGGTGTTCTGATGAAGTGGAAAAGACAGCCTTCGAAGGATTATAAGAAAAAACTTGTGGATTATGTCACTCAAACCTATAAAAATGAAGAAAGGTTCTTTTTGGCTATGAAGCAATCACTAGGAGTGTAAGAATTGCAGAATGTTGCTCATACGGCTGTCCATAAGTCTTTACAAGTCAAGCCTGGAGACAAGATCTATATTTATAGTATCGGTTGTTCAAACTTAGTAGACGAGATTATACAAAAGGTTCAGGAAGTAGGAGCCACTGTTTACTTGAATGAATATTCGATATCCAACTGGAAAACATTAGTGCAATTTAGTACGGCGAGAACCTATCGAGGTTTGCTAAAAAAAGAATTACGTTTCCTCCAGGAGATGGATGGATTCATCGGGCTTACCATGGATGAAAACCTTTATGAATTAGAAGATTTTTCAGCAGAAAGCATCAAAATCTATTATAAATACTTTTATGAACCTCTCTTACTTACTGCCCAGACCCTTTCAAAATGGTTGTTGCTACATCCACCTTCATCTGCGCTCTCCCAATTAAGCTGTCAATCGCTTGATCAACTCAACCAGGTATTTGTTGATGCTGTTGGGCTATTGGAACATAGCAGCTATCAACCTCTTTTCAAAAAGATGATGGACATGATAAGGGATACCGATCAAGTCCATATCCTAACGCCATCAACGGACTTACTCTTTTCAATTAAAGGAATCCCTCCATCAATGTGTATGGGAACCCACAACCTACCAGGTGGGGAGGTGTTTACGGCCCCCATTCCTTCATCGGTCAATGGTTATATTACCTTTAATATTCCATTTCACTCGTTTGGCGTGGCATTTGAAACCATTCAACTTTTTTATTCCAATGGATCACTCGATCATTATGTAACCAGTGATGATAACCGATTCAAACAAATTCTTCAATCCGATTCCGGTGCCAGTACATTCGGTGAATTTGGGATCGGGCTTAATCCTTTTATCGTAAGGCCTGTATACACCTCTGCGTATGATGAAAAGATGGCAGGAACCATCCACCTAGCTCTTGGGCAATCGTATGAATCCTCCTATAACGGAAACGACTCTACTGTACATATGGATCTTGTCCTTTCTTTGTTAAAAGGAGACGGAGGAGGATGCCTTTTTTTTGATGAGGAACTCATTATTAAAGATGGTAAGATTGTTCATTCACATCTAAGAAGTTTGGTGCCACTCATTAACAAACGTTAGTTCATTTTTGGAAGGCAGGTGGCTATGATTGGCCAACATTTTAATTAGCACCCAACGCTTGTTAGGTCATTTACTGCCAGGTATTAAGCTCGGAAAGGTATTAAAGGAAAAGGGACACCAAGTGGTAATGCTTGGTCATAGCAGTAATCATAAAATGATCTGCGAAGCAGGGTTAGAATTTATTGAAATAGGATGGGATAAGGTACCCAACCTTTACTTGTACGAATTTTATTCAGAAATTATATCGCAAATCGGAAACAAAAAGTTTGATCTATTCATTTGTGATTCAACGCAAAGTCCACCAGTTTATGTAGCAGAGAAAATGAAAGTACCTTGGGTTAGCTTCCAGACAACGATCCCTTTACCAGAAGCATTTATGCCTGGAAGGGAAAGGGTAAACAGAAGACTTAGAGATGAGTATACAAATCATTTGAATACGCTTAGGCGTAAAATCGGCTTGCCTCTACTGGACAGTGAGTCATACCGAACGAGAGGTGATTTGGTCGGACTATCAAGTCAACTGCACTTGATCATGGTTTATCCCGAATTGATTGATGAGAAGATCGCCGCTTATTTCCCTCCCAATAGTTATGTTGTTGGTAACATCAACTATCAAAAAAACACGCTATCACCTGATATCAAAAGAACTCTTGCGACTCGTAAAACCAAAATTCTTGTTTGTACTTCCTCTATTCCAAGGTTGGAATATCGAGAAACCATGAACCGTTATATCGAAACCGTCATTGATCTATTTGCTGATCATGCGGAAGTTCAACTCCTTATATCAGACACCCAAGAGTGGTGGGAGGAAGAGCTACCCCTAAATGTAAATTGGATTCAGGAAACTCCTATTCATGACCAGCTCATCCCTTTCGTTGATCTTGTCATTACACATGGGGGCTGCGGTACCCTGCAGAATATTATAAAAAGCGGTAAGCCAATGGTGATCATTCCGTTGGGAGGCGATCATGAGGTTTTAGGAGATAAATGTCGAAGGTTAGGAGTTGCAGAACTCATCTTTCCTCAGGATTTGACCCCTACTAGACTAGCTCAAGGTATAGAAGGAGCGATTGAAAATGCAAAATCAAGTCGATCGTTGGCATTAATGGAACAAACCAATCGTTACCAACCAGAAGTTCGAAGTGCTGAACTGATTGAAGACATTATATTGAGGTGAAAAAATGAGTATTGACCAATTTTTAGATTTAGTATCAGAGATTGTAGAGAAGGAAGAATTGGAACTAGACCAGTCGTTTGAGGAACTGGGGTTAGATTCAACCAATGTTATCGAACTGCTTATCGAATTCGAGATGGAATACGATGTGGACATTCTAGATGACAATTTAAATTTAGATGATATCCATACACTTAAGGATGCTTACGATTACTTATCTAATTTAATTGACTAATTGGGAGGAGTTCTATGCCATTCTTAACAAATGAAGATCGTAAATTTTTTGAAGAGGAAGGATATTTTATCATCCGAAACGTCTACGATCAATTAGAAGTACAAAAGATAAATGATTTATATCAGAAACTTTGGATTGATAAAGTTAAAAACGGTCTTATTCGCCAAGATCCTAAATTTCCTATGGAAAGTTTATTCCCTACCTTACACGAAATACAGCGTGAAAACGAAGAATTGAAGACGTTTATGCTTGAAGAAAGAAATTTTGCGATTGCTGAAGAAATTCTTGGGAGTGAGCCGCTTCTTATTGGGACGACTTGTTTTTTCAAGGCTCCCCAGACCAAAGCTCTTCCTTTTCATCAGGATAACGTAGACAACGGCTGTATACCTGACCGAAATGTCGCCCTTTGGGTTAGTTTAGATGGAAGTGATCCATCAAACGGCAGTCTATGTTTTATCCCTCGCTCTCATAAGAATGGGCTCTTCTCAATAAACCTTCCAGCTACTCATCCCTATGGTGTACTTTCAACGAATGTTACAGGTGAGACGGGGATTGAAACTGAAGTCGTTCACATTGAAACAGATCCAGGTGATGTCGTGATCTTTGATGGTAATACCATTCATGGATCGAACTCTAATAGCACTGACACTCGATTTAGACGATCATTTGCTATGCATTTTACAACCAAAACCGTCGAAAAAGTTTTTGCGAATTTCACCCACCTATACAATAAAAGTGGGGAAGTGGAACAAAGACCGGTTAACAAAAAACATGGGAAAATAAGAAGTCTCCTACTTCCACCGCGAATAATGGAAGAAGGGGATAAGATCTATTAACTAGGGGATTATCTATGAAAAATAGTGAAATGCAGGAAAAGTTAAATCATCTTAAGACATTTGATGAAAAAGACATCCAAGGAAAGATTCAATATTTAATTGATTATGACTTCCATCTTCTTACATTGAATTCGGATATTACACCACAGAAATTATTTTATTTTATCAGTACACTGTCTTCCATCTGTCACAATACGGCACTTTGTCTCGCTATGCACTTATACACGGTTTGGGGAATCCGACTCTTCAGCACCCGAAATGCGTTCACCGATCATTGTTTAGAACAAATAAAAGATCAAAAGAAATTGTTTGCCTCCTTGAATGAGCCCTCCCTTCATTTTATCCATTCTAAAAACTTTAAAGAAAAAGATTATAGCATTACTGCTACGCCAGTAGAAGATGGTTATGTGGTAAACGGAATAAAGCGGTTCGTGTCCATGGAGCCGCTCGTTAATTATTTGCCTGTTTACTGCAGGATTAAAAACTATCAAGGTAATGATTATGGAATTATAACCATCATCATACCCAAGGAAACAGATGGAGTTAAAGTCAATCGGGATTGGGATTCCATTTCCATGGGCCCTTCTGAAAGCAACAGTGTATGTTTTGAAAATGTTTTTGTCCCTAAAGAAAATGTTATTCTAAATTCTGAGGTCTTTGTTAAGGAAACAGACGTATTAGGTTTGTTCTTCCGACTTGCGATATCTAGCGTTTATGTTGGGATAGGTGATAGTGCGTTACAATATGTGTCTCAGAAAATAAAATCTCAACGGATTCCCCACCATGACAAACCACTTGCTTTTTTCCCGGGTGCTCAGTTCAATGTCGCGGAAATGTTGATTCTAAATGAAACTGCAAAATCTCAAATTTTAGAATTATGCCGTTCAATTGAAGGATACCTCTACAGCCCTAGATCATATGCAACCATGAAAGAACTGAAAAAGAAAAGCCTTATCACGAAGGAATATACGACTATATCCACCATAAAACTGGTTGAATATGCCTTGAAGACGGTTGGGGTTGGAGGCTTATCATCACGAAGTCCCTTAGCGAAATTATACCAAGATGTTGTGGCGGGTCCATTTCATCCCCCACAAAAAGATGTGCTCTATGAAATTATTGCAAAGGATTTCCTCGGAATATTACCTTATAAAAGTAGATGGTAGGTGTGACTATGAAAATTTTAGGCCTTGGCGGTTCTGGACATAATTTTTCAGCCTGTATCGTCGAAGATGGAAATGTTGTCTATGCGGTAGAAGAAGAGCGATTGAATCGAGTTAAATATTCCTTGTTTACCCCTGATGATTCCAAAGTAAAACTCGCGAGGAATTATGCGGCAAAGTACTGTTTGGAAAACGCAGGGTATACCATTTCTGATATCGATTATGTTGCCACCAACGACCTCATTGACCCTCGTTATGTCACTAAATATCAATATAATCTTCAAACATACAATCATCACCTCACCCATGCCTCAAGTGTTTTCTTTACCTCTCCATTTTCTGAAGCAGCAATTATGGTTATAGATGGAAGCGGAAGTGAATTTGGTATTTCCCAGTACGAGACCATCAGTTTCTTTTATGCAGATGGAAATAAGCTAAACAAATTTTTCATTCATAAAGGAAACAAAAGCAAAAAGTACCTCAATGAATTTTTACCGAATAATTCCCTTGGTGGATTTTATCGCGCAGTAACAGAAGCAATTGGGTTCCATTTTTTGGAGGATGGGAAGACGATGGGTCTTTCTTCATACGGTTCCGATCGGTATATTGAAGATTTTCATAAGTTTTATACCTATAGTAAACATAAGGGTTTTTTACAATCAGATCAGGATATTCAGAATTTAAAAATGTTTATTCAAGATGAAATATCTCTTTCAAAGGATTCATTTAAAACGAAAGCAGACTTTGCCCGAGCGGTGCAGTATCATACTGAAGAACTCCTTATTCAATTAGCTTTCAGCATTTATGAAAAGACAAAAAGTAAACATTTATGTATTTCAGGAGGAGTTGCTTTAAACAGCGTTGCCAACTCTCGGATACTGAAAGAGACCCCGTTCGAGAAGGTTTATGTTTTTCCAGCATCGTCCGATGCAGGATGCGCAATAGGAAGCGCCTTATATTTGTATTATGTCCAGCTCCAAAATCCATGGAGTCCCAAAGAAGAGCCATTCTCCCCTTATCTAGGAGCGGAGTATGATCCGGCATCTATTGAAAAAACGTTAGAAGAATATAAGGAACAACTTTGTTACCGTATTTCCGAAAACATTTTTGAAGATACGGCAGCACTTCTAGAAGAAGGAAATATCATTGGATGGTATCAAGGAAGGTCTGAAATTGGTCCAAGGGCCCTTGGAAACAGAAGTGTCATTGCTGATCCTAGAAAAGTAGAGACCAGACAGCGCATCAATCAGTCGATCAAACGAAGAGAATTTTTTAGGCCACTTGCGCCGGCAATCATGGAAGAATACCAAAAAGATTATTTTGTGAACCCTGTTTCATCCCACCATATGTTATATGTAAATGAAATACAACCAGACAAAGCTTGTGAAATGGGAGCAGTTAGTCATATAGATGGTACAGCAAGAGTTCAAACTGTAACCCGAACAAGTAATCCAACTTTTTATACATTGCTCGAGCATTTTAAAAGCCTTACTGATGTTCCCCTTCTTTTAAATACTTCTTTTAATGGAAGTGGAGAGCCAATCGTAGAAACTCCGAAGGATGCGATAAAGAGTTTTATCCATTTAGGTTTAGATGTCCTAGTCATGGATAACTTCATTATAGAAAGAAGGAGATTTAGTGTTTAACCAACCGTTTGATAATCATGTTTGTTGCTTATTTCTACATTTTGATGATTTGTCTAGAGCCAGTGATTGGTATGAGGAAATGCTCGGTTTCTCCATACGAAAAAAAGATTTATCTAAAGGATTTGTCGAATTACAAATGCATGGAGTCAACCTAACTTTGCTTACTTGGAGATCTAAAGAACGGATAAAACCCAAGCATCCCGTTTTCACTTTTTATAGTTTAGATATAGAAGAGTCTTTTAGAAAACTAAAGGAGAAAGGAATCAAGGTATACGATTTCAGCAATGCCGGTTCCGTGTCGGGCTTTTTATTTGAAGATGTAGAACAAAATATACTTATGGTTTGCAGTTAACGTAGCAACAAAACCCTATCAAAAAATCACGAATTTTTTTACGATATACGTATGGAACGTGTTGGTACTAGAAAGGGGGGATATTATGCCAGTGAAAACGACTGCCTAATAAACTCTAATGCTTGGATTTCTTCAAAATCCCCGGTCATGAGTAGTTCTTACTTGTGTTATTTCCCCTCTCTTCCTCTCTTTGATTTGACTATCGCCTATACAAACTTACAGCACTTCCATAATCTTTATCTCAACCTCTTTTCAAGAGGTTGAGAATCTTTTTTCTTCATACTCTACTTTTATTTGAACTGAAAGCTGGGTGACCTTGGTTTGTATAAACCATTAAATATTACAACATATCTAAATAATCTAGGCTCTACGTATAAAGAGGAATATATAAACGGGAAGTTAACGGTATCTGGATCCTCCTTCCCAGCGGAATATATTCCATATGATAAAGAATTTTTTTATAATAATGTGCCTTTTCAGTTTTTTCTTACACCGAATGGAGACAACATCGAACTTGAAGGACAAGCTTTGCAATTTCCAGCGATAGAGGTGAAAACCATTCACTTTATCGGAGTTTCGAACAACGGTGACTTCAGTGAGAAAATCAGCTTTATGGATAAAGATCAACTAAAATTCACAAGCACGCTTTCTTTCACAGATTGGATTGAACCCCTTCCACGATTTAAAGAAAACGAACCTGTCATCCATTTCCCGTGGATCCATACGGAAGTGGGGGTTAACAAAAATATTGCTTCTAGTTTATGGTATCAGAGAATCGATTTAAATAAAAAAACGAAAGTAAACAAGATTGTATTGGAAGACAACCCTTCCATGCATATTTTTAGTATTACTTTTGAGTATTGAAGAGGTGTAGAAGTTGATAAATCCACCTAGGATAATTAAAGACAATTCTTTGTCATGTTTCCAATTAGCCATTACCTCCCTTGCTGAACAACAAGGCGTTCATATGGATGATATGTGGTATCAAGCAGGTTTTTACTTTGAGGATCATGGCGACAAAGGTTTTTTCATGGATTCCAGGTACAAACCAATAGAAGATCAAATATTAAATTGTTACTTTGTTGAGTATGAATTTCAAAATGTAGAAGAATGTATGAACCAAGTCAATGATTATTTAGAACAAGGGAGATCTCTTGCAGTAACCGTCGATAATTATGAGTTGAAGCATTCCAATGGCTTTCATATTTACCATCATGAACATCTTCTTGAAATCAATAAGCGCAATGGCGACACCTATTTTGTAACAGACCATTTTTTCATTATCAAGGTGAAATGACAAAAGAAGAGATTGTGTCCGGTATAAGCTCGTATTTAGAACAGTTTAATACCTTGAAAATTAATTTATGTTTCCTTAAAAAAAACACAGTAGACTATTCTACACATGATTTGATTCAAATTATACAGGAAACTTGTAAAATAATGAGTGGTGAAAAACTATTTAACGCATCATTACGTGGAAAACTAGGTGTTAATGCGTTTCCATCACTGACAAACAAATTTTTAAAATTTGTCAATGGAGATGGACAAGATAACGAGGAGATAGATGCATGGTACAACGCTTTTAGAGAGGTTGGAAATTCACGATACAATTTTTTTCGATTGCTGCAACGTTATTACCCAACACTTGACTTTTCTTATATTACTAGTGCTTCTCAAAACTGGATTTCCTTAGGTAATATTATACTTAAAGCTAAACATCTTAACTCGTGGAAAGAGATGAATGAACGAATAATTAAAAGATTTAGAAGAACTCTTTCTCAAGAAGAGGAAAATATAAATCACTTGCGTAACTTGTTAGATTCTCTAAGTAGCTATAAAGAGTAGAGGGGGATATCTCCTTGAAGGTACGTAAAGCCATCATCCCAATAGCTGGACTAGGAACCCGGTTTTTGCCTGCTACCAAGGCCCAACCTAAAGCGATGTTTCCAATTGTTGATAAACCTGCAATACAGTATGTAGTAGAAGAGGCTGTTGCATCTGGAATAGAAGAAATTTTTATTATTATTAACCCGTCTGACAGAGCAATTCAAAACCACTTTAATAGATCGTATGAACTTGAAGAAATCCTTGAACTACGTAATAAAATTGAGTTAAGGAATGCAGTTAAGAAATTGTCAAGCTTGGCAAAAATTAAATTCCTTATACAAAAACACCCAAAAGGTTTAGGTGATGCGATTAGCTGCGCTAGGCCTTTTATTAAAGAAGACGAACCCTTTGCAGTCTTGCTAGGGGATGATATTGTTAGGTCACAAATTCCTTGCTTAACACAATTAATCCAAGTATACGAATCTCATCGATCTCCTGTTATTGGGGTGTTACCCGTAAAGGATAAAGATATCTCAAAATACGGGATTATACATCCTAAAAATGATAATAAAGGTAGAATCATCCCCATTAAAACCCTTGTTGAGAAACCCGCACTTCATCATGCTCCCTCTCGATATGCCATAATAGGAAGATACATTTTATTACCTCAGATCTTTGCTCTCATTGAAAAAACCCCCCCAGATAAAAAAAACCAAGAAATTCAACTTACAGATGCATTAATCCAGTTAAATAAAGTTCAAAGTATACTCGCATATAAATTCCAAGGAAAAAGATATGATGTAGGGGATAGGATAGGGTTCCTTGAAGCAAATATTGATTTTGCGCTTCAAAGAGAAGACCTCAATGAAAGACTAACTGCATTATTAAGGAATAAAAGCCTATAAGTACTTACGAGTCTATTTATCTACTGTTATATTACACACTGTATGCCTAATCGATTATGATTGATTCCCTATTACAACGGAAAACAATTAGGAGATTCGGTCAACATAAGGACCTATCTAACGATACTAAGGCACTCACTTTTTTTACAGGAGACATCTGATTCAGGGGGATAAATAAAAATAAAGAAGGGGAACGAAATGTGCAAACAAAAATGCCAGTACCCGTGTAATAAGTGTAGTGGACTACAGACAAAAAACATAGATAAAGAAAAAGAATCTACCGTTCAATTGCTACTCCATCAATTTAGCTCCTATCCGCATCGATACCCTTTTACAGGCGTGCCCTGGTTATCCCCTCACTATTCAAATAGATGTAAATTATCCAAGTCCTCTCCTAAGTAGGGATGTTGATTAAGTACATCGAGATTTGTCAGAACCCTTAAAATTCTATCCTCACTTTTCAGTCTTCAAAGGTCAAGCCCTTACTTACAAGGTATGGTAAATATGGTTGTGTAGAATTTTTTGTTCCTGTTTTGCTTTCTTGTTTAAGTAAACAACAAAACACGAGAATGGATATTTGATTTACTATAAATTCACAATATAGCATACGTAAAGGACCGTGAAGAATGGATAAAGATACTATAAAAACAAACAGTCACACACCTCAAAAATTAATTACTTCTTGGAACGATTATAAAGTTGATCCAAGATATTTTTTATTATTATTTCTAGCATCGTTTGTTACAGCTGGGCAGATTTATTTAGGTTTTTTCCAAACGTTGGACGCCATGATTGTTTCAGTTGCCTGTACTACAATTACCGAATTATTATTGGTCAAATTCCTATATAAAAAATGGAAGTTCCCCTTAAGTGCCATAATTTCAGGCCTAGGAATAAGTTTATTACTAAGCTCATATGCCCTTTGGCCATATGCACTTGCTTCATTTCTTGCCATGTTCTTTAAATTTTTTATCCGTTTTCAAGGTGGACATGTATTTAATCCTAACAATCTAGCATTAGTCATTATATTGTTTTTTTTACCAGAGTTCGCGGTTAGCACACCAAAGCAATGGACAAACGGATTAGGTGTCATGATAACTATCTTAATCTTGGGTCTATTCGTAACCTATTTAGCAAATCGACTTGATACCGTACTTTCTTTCTTATTTGGTTTTTTTATATTTGGACTAATAAGACATTTCTTTTTCGAAGAACCCCTCTGGTCTGCAATTGGACCTATTATGGGTGCCTCTCTACAGCTATTTAGTTTCTATATGATTACTGATCCGAAAACCACACCAAAATCTAGGAAAGCGAGAATTATCTTTGCTATATTGGTCGCTTTTGTTGACGCAATTTTTAGAAACTCCAGTATACCTAATTCACAATTCTACGCGAGTTTTATAATCAGTTTGCTGTTCACTGTTCCATATCGATATTACACCAAACAAAACACGTCTTTATTGAAATCACATAACTAAGCGTAAGAGTGAAGGAATAGCTATGGAAATAGAAGGGGGGTGAGAAAATGTGCAAACAGGAGTGCCAGTGTAAATGTAGCCGGAGCTGTGGCAAGCTGAGAGAAGAGAACGACAAGCACAAGCAAAAGAAAGAAGAAGTTCAAGATCTAGCTTGCCAATTTACCCATCATTCCAATCCACTTCCGTTTTCTAGAGTGCCATGGAACCTTCCTCACTATTTTAAGTAAATATTGAAATTTTTGACTTTTTAGGACGAAGATTAAAGCATTCACCTATATGTTTAGTCAAGTTTCAAGTTTCTATTGTTAATAGATTTATTGATATTCACATTGATTACTTCGGATATGTCCCCGCATTAAAGATCTCTCTTTTAATTAAATTCAAATAACCTAACAAAAACCTATATTTAATTTCTACATTTCTTTAACCAAAATGTTTATTAGAAAAAGTAATTCGTGGATTATAGATACCAAGAAGGGAGTGTTTTTTTGTGCATATTAAAAAACCTTGCCCTACTGGATTTAATATCATTTAGCAAGAATTTATTGTTGTAATTATTATTGAGTGGAGGAAAAAGAATTGAGTTTTAAAACTGAAAAAGTTTCAAATCACATATATTTAACAATTCAGTCACTGTACACTTTACGTCGCCGAATTATTTGGACCATACTTGCAATGGCAGTGGGTATATTAATAGCTGGGTTCTGGAATTACAACTTTGTTGACGGTTTTGGACGTGATATTGTAGCCAAAAACATGGTAGGTGATACAAATCAAGTGGCTGGATCTTTTAGGGAAAGAGGGTTTGGATTTGGTGTGTTGTTTGCCTTTGCAGCGGGACTTGCTGCAACGTTTACTGCTTGTAACTGTGTAACGTTCTCCATGCTTCCTTCCCTCGCTTGCTCCACAGATCGTACCTCTACTCGAAAAACAGCACTCAAAGCACTGGGTATTTTTAGTTTAGGTGTGCTAGTGGTTACCGCAGCTTATGGTTTTTACACGGGATCCATGGGATCTGATACAGTTCAAGCTTACAATGGACGAGAAACCCGTCTTTCTCAGGCAACCGTAACCTTTACTCTTCTCGGTCTTTTTATGGTCGTGTGGGGTGCCATTTCTTTTGGATTCTTAAATCGGCTGATCTTGAGAATCCCTTTACATGTCAGGGGCTTATTCGGTAATCCATTAACCAAAGCTGGCCTAATGGGTATACAAGTAGGGTTATTTACCGTTGGTCGCCCATTTGGTGTATTTCGTGATTTCTTGGCCTATGCTGCATCAACACGTAATCCACTATATGGAGCCTTTGTCATGAGTATTCAGGGCATTGGGCAAATAACGATTATGGTGATTTTATTCCTAATTATCTTATCGTTGTTTGGAAAGCGTTTAGCTCGATGGTCAAACGATAAACCTCATCATGCGGAGTTAATTAGTACAACCGCTCTTTTTTTAGGAGGGGCCTACTTTATTTTTTATTGGGGCTTTGCTGTTCCTTTTGGGGTAGGTCGCTGGGGTGAATGGTTCGGGTGGTACTGATTCATTAATAGTGAAAAAAATGATTTTAAAAGCAAACACACACATTTGTAAACAAGTGTGTGTTTGTTTTTTGTTTATATTTTTATTTTAATACCTTCTGTATTCGATAAAGTGGGGTGACTCGACCTTTTCCATCAGTTGTTTCAATGTGGTTATCAATAACTATTTCATTAACTACTCACCATCTATAGTCTTTAAAACATCATTATTTTGGTTGTTATACCCGACAGTAGCTACTCATTTTTTCATATAATTTCACGTACCGTAATTGCAAAGAGGTTTAGAAAATATGGAAAAACTTTTTAGACCACCAGGATAAGTTTTTGCTATCTTTGTTGTGGGTAAATATTATTTAAACTACATTAAAGGAGAATACATCATGGTAGTAGCAAATCAAGGTGATCTGGTAGAATACAATGGGTTAACAGGCAGAGTAGTAGCTACCTATACTAACACAGCGGTAATTGACTTTAAGGAATTCAATGAAATTGATCCAGAGAAGGAAAAACAAGTTATTCGTCACACCGATTACAAAATACATAAGAAGTAAACATCCAATGTGGGTGCCTTTTTTGAATAATAAAAGGGAAATCCACACTTTTGTATGGATAATAAAAGGAGTCAGTAACATTTTGCCGAATCATTTTCAAAATATCTTGATTTAGAATATGTTAATGAAGTCATTGATAACAATCTCAAACTACTCGAAAAGAAATAAAGCCCCTGGATCATTCATCGCTAAATTGATTGAAGAGAGCACCTAATCTTTAGGTGCTTTTACTTTGAGCTATGAAAACAGCATTTATTAATTGTCTTTGAAGGGATATTTAACTTCGTATCCGTAGTCCTAACCCACGGTAGACCACATCTATCTCAACACCATTTCCAAACAGCGAGGACAAAAATAACACCGACCTATTTTTTTATCTTCGAAATAACTCCAATCTCGATAAGATCAATGAGTTTTATTACGTAACATTCGTTTTGTATGTAATCAACGATCCTAATCTCATCCTTTTCTAGATCAAAGAAATGAATCATACCTATAAGTAGATGAGGAGTTCCAAAATGTATGTGTTCAATCAATAAATCAGAGCTCTCGGCCGTTACCTCACAAATAATTTCTTTAACAGAGGTATCACTTACAATCATTTATCATCCCTCCTTCAAGTTCATTATATACGAATGTTTGTTCCTGAAATAGTGGAAATGCAAACAAATGTTCGTTATAATTGTAATAGGAAAAGGAAGGTGTTAATGATGGAAGGCTTTCTAAAAAAGTGCCAGGAAACTAAACAAGCAGTTGAAATTATGTATATTTCTAATAAAGGATCCATTACTCAACGAACTATTTCTATTTATGAAGTTGGCAAGTCTTCCTTCAAGGCGTACTGTCACCTTAGAAAGACAACAAGAATCTTTAAGACAGAAAACATTCTGTCTGTAAATTATAAAAAAGCATTACATCAAAGGAGAGAGATCATTGCATAAGTTAACACCAAGGCAGCAGATCATCTTGGAAGCCATTAAGTTATTTGTAGCAAAACATCATTATTCACCGACAGTCCGGGAAATCGGTGATATAGTCGGATCAACTTCTTCCATTACGGTAGCAGGTTATCTGGAGAGGTTAAAGAAAAAAGGTCTTGTTACTTGGGAAGAGGGTAGGCCAAGAAGCTTAAAGATAATAGTAAAAGAACCCGCCTAAACAGACGGGTTTATTTGTGTCGATTTTGTTTGCTTATGGTAGATTGTTCCGATTAATTAATTCACTAAAAACTTGATTTTATACCGTTTTCCTTCTATTAAAATGTGGTTTGAGGACGATCATTAATCAAATTCGTTTTAAAAAGGGGAAATGCTCAATTTCAAACGAATAGAGCCATTAATATTAAATCTTGATAGCCGTCACCCAATTTTACACCCTTTGCTTTTCTACCCTCTACAAAAAAGCCTAGATTTTTATATAACTGGATTGCACCTAAATTATCTTCCATTACCTCAAGACAAACTTTTTCAATTTTACTGTTATTTTTAGCCCAATTGATTAACGTTTCTAGAAGAGCTCTTCCAATACCATAATTTCGATATTCAGGTAGTATGGTCATCGCAAAAGACCCTTGATGTCTAATTTTTTCTTTGTTTCCGTTCTTAAAATCTATTGCACCGACTAACTTATCGTCAACTTCAGCAATAAACTGTACATAATTTGGATTTTCATGATAAGCTTTTAACGTTTTTTGAATAGCATCAACACTCATCTTTTTTACATCCTCAACCGTACTTAGCATGTATGGAGCGTTTATTAAAGCTTTTGAAGCAGAATTTAGCATTCTTTCTGCATCCTGTTCTTTAGCTTCTCTAATTATTACTGTTTTTCCATCCTTAGATTTATAAGTAAAAACATTAGTTGATAATATATTACACACACCCTTTCGGAATATAATTAATCGGTTTTTTTAACTATTCCACAATTCTTAAATAAGGGAAAGTCGTATCACCTTTTTCTGCAATCGTTCTCCTTTAACTTAATAACAATTATTTCAAATATTTGTAATTTTCACAAGAATTTATACCGTTTATATGGCCCGATTGCGGAATAGAGTAACTAGAGCTTTTTACTTTACTACTTTTTTTAAAGTAGTATTTGTTATTCAATTGCTGTAACAAATACGACCCTACCTACCAAGCCCTTTCTGAGCTGGGAAAAGTCATTAAAACCATTTTCTGATGGGATTATTTGGGCTCGGAAGATATTCGGAGAGAAATTTCAACAAATAGATTAGAAGATCAGTAGATTGCGGTCCCTCCATCTATTGCAAAACTGTCTCGTGTATATTAACAAACTCATGATTCAATCCGTTTTATCGAAAAAAAAATGGCTGGATATGATGACATCTGAAGATTTGAGGGTGTTAAGTCCGCTTATCTATTGCCATGTAAATCCTTATGACATTTTTTTAATTAGATATGATGGAACGAATTCCAATAGAAGGAAGTCAATCAGATATAATAGGTAGTTAATAATATTGTTTGAGTAAATTCGACTGAAAACAGAGATACCGTGTGCTTGAGAAACGCGCTGAGTTAAAATTAAGTAATGATTTATGAATAACTACCTTTGTAAATGCAACCCACGAAATGACATACATATGATAAAAATTCTAAGGGTAAAGATAATTAGAGATTATCTTTACTATCGATACATTTATTAACAAATGATATACTTAGTAGACAAAGAAGTGGAAAAGAGGAATTCGAATGGATTTAGTAACCTCTATTACGAACGTTACAAACAAAAAGTATTTAACTAATCTAAAAGAATCACTTCAGGAGAAAAACCTTCTCGATGAGAACCGGAACTTAAATCTTGGTCAAAGCAGGGAAGAGGATTTTCTGGAATGGTTCTTTGCTTTAAAGATCTTTAAAGAGGGAAGGAGCTTTTCTCCACATACAATAAAAGCCTATCGATCGGATGCTAAAACGCTCCTCACGTTTATGCTTGAACATAGGCTGTCTTTTCGCGATCTCGGCTTTCCGGAAGTTAAGACGTACAACAACTACATAAAAACAAACTATGCGAACAAGACCGCTATTCGAAAACTGGACTTCTTTCGCCGGCTTTTGGAGTTTGGGTATGAGACGCAATTTTATAAGGTGCTGCTTTCAACATGGGTTGTGAAACCACCTGCGAAAAAGGGCCACTATATAATAGAAGAAACTCGTCAAGATCAGCCACAAACCCGCTTTCAATTAAGGGAGTTGACCCAGGAAGATGCAGAGTTATTAATCTCTTATTTTCCGAAAATCGTGAAGACGGATACGTACCGAATGTACTTGCAGACTCGGAATTTACTTATAGGCTATTTCTTATATACAACAGGATTACGTGCCAGTGAATTACTTAGTTTAAACTGGGGGAGTTTTAGGAAGAACCGCAGAGGAAACTTATTGGTTGATGTGATTGGAAAAGGGAATAAACCAAGGACTATTCCGATAAAGAAGGAAACCAAGGATTTGTTGTTTAGCTATCGGGAACTATTACATGAATCAACGGATCTTAATATGCAGGATACCAGTCCTTTATTTTATTCGCTATATTATAAGGAAGAAAATCGTTTCGAGAAGAAGCGTTTGACCTACCCAGCATTATATAAAATTGTAAAGTCTGCAGTTAAATTAGCAGCTCAAAATACAGCCATTAGTCCTCACTGGTTTCGGCATACTTTCGTGACGGTCATGTTGGAGAATGATGTGCCACTTGTAGTGGTAAAAGATTGGGCTGGTCATTCTGATATCTCCACGACTAATTTGTATTTAGAACGGATCAACCAAGACAACATGGAAGTACATCTAGAGAAGGTAACAATATTTAATAACTAACAATTAAAAATAAGTTTAAGTTTAACATTACAGCAACTAGACACGACTCTTTAAATGTCCTTAAGGATTCGGTTCGACCCCGACCACCGGTTCTTAACAACAGAAGCTGTCATCGCAGATAAGCCTGAATAAAATGCTGGCGGCGCTGGCATGCCTGACATGGGCGGAATGATGTAATAACTGCTCGTTCACATCAGTGGTGAATGAGCAATGGTTAATACATTTTTCACCTAAAGTGAGAACTAGTCACGTAAATAATTAGTTGTTTCCGAAACAAGTAAAGAATATGATTATATCCTTTAAAAGGGCGGCGTACTTGACCCTTTGGGTTTAATTGCAACACTATCGTATACAGAAGCATCTATTAATTGGTCGACTAATAAGAAAGAAGGACATGGGTTTCCAGATTTTATGTACTTTTTTGAGTTAGGCGATATATCAAAACAAAATATTTTAAATGGTCAAACGACAAAACGGAGACAAATTAAAGAACCATTGCTAGCAACAGGGTTTAGAAACCCACTCAGTGAAGAGGGCTGCGAAGAGGATTACAATGGTACTTTCTATGACGAGGGCAAACACTATACACACACCAAGTGGGTTTCTATGTATTCATGAAGTGCATGACAAATTCTAATTTGGGCGTTGTAGCATTTTACATATATTCCTTGTTAAAGGCACGAATGGGGACGGATACTTTTGTAAGTATTTTGCTAGAAGGTATTACAAAATATAGTGGAATCCTTTTATCAACAAGGGATAAATATTTGAAGCAATTAAAAGGATTTAACATTATTGGCAGTATCCCTGAAGATTTTTGCTTAGATCGTACGAATTCAAGTACATATTGGATAAAAGAATCAAGTGATTGGTTAACGATACCAAATTACAATTTCCCAAAAAGAAAAGTATACGATGTGTCAACTCATATTGATTATACTGCATCTGGTATGGAAGCAACATAAAAGTAATAATTTCTAAAAAGTATGATATTTGGTGTAAATTAATATAAATTCCACTAAAAAAAAGAACGAATATCTAATATAATTACATAGTTTCACAGTTATATTAATTTACCTCGTTTTTCATACCTTTTAAAATTTATTAATATAATAAGTGTTTCTGTTTTTCCCCATACATATAAATTTAAAGTTTTTGTATAAAATAAAATTAAAAATAAAAAAACAGAGGTGTTGCAAAAATGTTAGGTTTGTCCTATATAGGAATGTATGAGAATTATAGTAAAATCCAATCTGATAATCCATTGAGAGATATTTGGGATATGATTTTGAAAAATAGTGATATTAACTTTCTTTCCCAACGTTGGGAGGAGAAAGATATGGACAGTTATACATATGTTTCAACTTCAATTACTCAAGCTTATGAATATTTTAGAGCCAGTAAGGTATCATCATTAAAGACTAGACCACTACTTTTATATTATTCTTTTTTAAATCTTACCAAAGCTATATTATTTTTAAAGAGTAATAAAAAACCTACTAATTATCATGGATTATGCAAAGAAAAAATCGAAAAAAAGATTGAAAAAAGTGAGGACTTTTTACTTTTTTCTGCTGAAGTTAATAATGGAGTTTTCTATCAATTGGGAGAACTAATTGGTACTCAACCAGCAATAAAAACTATTTTTACTTTGGAAGATTTGTTTAACAACATAGTTGAACTTTCTGCTGTTTTTTCTGAGTATTTCAATAAAAACCATAATTTTATTTGTCCGAAGGTGGATGGATATTCAAATGGAGTATTAAAACTTACTTTTAATAAAGAAGTATTAAGTGTTAATGAAATTACAAAAACAAATCTAGAAGAAACTTTTATTAAAGAATTTTCATTGGAAGAGGATGAGCAAAATATTATATTTTATAACAAATTAAATAAACAAGGTGAAGAATATAATATTTTTCATAAACAGGCAACTGAGATTCTTGAAAAATATTTTTCCTTTAGTGTTTATGACGATAAAAGGTATTACTTTAATTGTAATAATTCTACTAAAATTAATGGAGCATTAGCATGTTATGGGATAATGTATTTATTATCAAGTATAGTAAGATATAAGCCAGAGCATATTTATAAACTATTGGATGATAAGACTATATCAATAAATTGGTTTTTAGGAAAAATTTGTGATACTTTAGAGAGAATATATCCTAATATGATGTTAAATATCCTTTTTGAGGAAAAAATAAAATTTTCTTCTAGTGATTTTTAGGAATACCTGTTTGGTTTAACTTTTTTTGTTCAATTTATTATTTCTAGTGGTTAAAATTCGATTTTTATTTTTGGATATAAAAAAGGTAAGAGAATCAAAAAAAGTAAAAGGTTTTCTAAGTTTGACAAAAACCAAAAAATCTATAGATTACTTCTATGGCATTTTTGGTTTACTTCTTTAATTTTTGCTATAAGTTCTTTAGACAAAATAAACTTACTATCCTCTAACATTCCTATAAATTCACCTTCAAAATAATACTCACCTTAATAAAGTGGGTTATTTAATATCCAACATATTCTCGAATTACTCAGTTTTGTTTTTCCGTTTCTTGATTTTAAATTATTCTCCAACATACCTTTTTGAATTTTATTATAGCTATAACCTTTTAAATACCTACTTTCAAATACATATTATCTCAAATTTTTCAATGATTAACTCTCCGTTTTCAACCCTATAACCATAAGGGACCTTCCCTGCTGACCAATTTCCTGCTGTAGCTTTTATCTTTCTGATCTTTTGTGAAAGATGTGATGTTGCTAATCTTTTATCATTATGGTGAACAAGAGCTTGGCACTCGCTACAAAGAACAGTAATATTCGTAACTCTTTATTTATACCTATCACAGTTTTGGCATAAATTAGGTAAATATTCTATGAATTTTTTTCTCATGTTATAAAAATTTTGTCTGTCCATTACGATAAGAAATCCTCCTTCCTTAATTAGTTTATTAACGTATTATCAAGTTATGGAGTGTTATAGAGTTCTACTTTAACTCAAATTAAAAGCTCCAAAAGAGTTAGAATTAAATATAGCGGTACTGAGAAAATAATTTGAAAGATGCCTTTAAAGCAGGCATCTTTTTTGTTGTTCTTTATTTTATCTGAAGATTTAGTCTCTTATCCCCACAATCATGTTAATTATCTATCACATGTGAAAGTAGCAAAAACAAGTCAATAGACAGGATTCCTCGTGTGAACTCTAAAAACCTTCAAGAAATAGATGGGTGATTATTCACTAATTCTTTTAACATATCATTACAAATTTTAAAGATTATAAAGGTATACCTTTAAGGTTAGTAGTTAAATAAATGTAGAAACGTTTGTAAAATATGCTAACAAAGTATATAAACGTTTACAAATGATTATATACATTTATAAACCGTTTAGTTATAATTATTATAGATAACTAAAAGGAGCGTCTTAAGAGATGAGCCAAAAAATATTTGGTTATATAAGAGTATCTAGTAAAGACCAAAATGAAGCTAGGCAACTAAAAGAAATTCAGGAAATGGGTGTAAAAGATAGGGACATTTTTATTGATAAGGAAAGTGGAAAAGACTTTTATAGAAGTCAATACCAAAAATTAAAACATTGTTTGCGTGAAGGTGATTTACTTTATGTAAAATCCATTGACCGTTTTGGAAGAAACTCAAGAGAGATAAAGAAAGAGTGGGAAGAGATTACACAAGTTATTAGAGCGGATATAAAGGTTTTAGATATGCCCTTGTTAGATACAACGCAACACAAAGATAGATTAGGAACCTTTGTGAGTGATTTAGTCTTGCAGGTTTTAGCTTTCGTGAGTGAACGAGAACGGGAGAATTTTCTCCAACGACAAGCTGAAGGGATAGCTATTGCAAAAGCAAAAGGAAAGCATCTAGGTAGGCCAAAATCAAATTTAACCACTTTAAACAAAGAGCAATTGAAAACATTAAAAAACAATTATCCTAAATGGATAAAAAAGGAAATAAAATCAGTAGATTTTATGAAAATGTTAAGTCTAAAAAAAAATACCTTTTATAAAATTATAAAACAATATAAGCTCCACAAGTAAAAGAAGAATTTTAAATTACTATTTTCAATAGTGAAGGTGATATAAATGGTAAAAAGAAAAAAACAAGAGCCACTTAATGTTAGTAGATTCATTAAAGAACTACTTGTCGATGAATTAGGGTTTCCGTTTAAGCAAATTGTTAATGATATCTCATTTGAAAAATATACAGGTATAAAAAGGCCTGATATTTTAATATCTGAGGTTGAATACGATTTAGAATTACAAAATAATGATGAATTTATTCAAAATCTTATTGCCTATGCAGAAGCAAAACATGATTGTGCTGTTGATAGTAGAGATTGGAAGGACGCTTACAATCAAGGTTTACTAAAAGCACAGAAAGAAGCTTTAGATATTCCCTTTTTTATTGTAACCAATTTTTTAGTTACTCATTTTTATAATACACAAAACGGTGAGAGAATCTCTTTAAATGGCATCCCAATCGCAGACTTTCAAAATATGGATGTACTTCGTTTAATTAGAAAAAAATTGGATGAAAACCCCGATTTAAACAATATTCAAACTAATGTAGATACCCAACAAGCGATTTCTGAGGCATCGTTCAATAATAAACTATGGGAACTTGCTGGAATATATAGAGATATAAATTTTAAAAATATTACTGAAAAAATTGATTTTACTATTGGTTTTATAGCACTTAAATTTTATGAAGAAAAAGTTGAAATGGAGAACAAGAAAAATAAGACTAAGGACTACTGGTCGGATATTCAATCTTACATACAAAAACCAGATACTTTTACAACGGCATTAGGCGGTTACATACAAAGATTACAAAATGAAACCGATTTTGGTGAATTTAAAAGCTTAATGAATATAGTTAGAGAGAAATTAAATGCCCTTGATGGCATAACTCAAGAACAAATAATAGAAATTTATACCATTATTGAAGGAATGGGAAGATTGCATGGATGTGGTTTTGATTTATTCGGCTCAGTTTATGAAAAATTTGCATCCAATAAGGAAAAAGGAGATTTTGGTGAATTTTTTACAAGACGAAATTACACTCATGTGTTAACAAAGTTATTATTAAAAGATGAAAAATATTTTAATGCGCAAAGACCCTTTATTATCGGGGATTTTGCATGTGGAACAGGTGGTTTTCTAACCGAGGCTTTTAAAATATTACAAAGTAAATACAAAAATCCTATGACAGGTAAATTAGAACCCAGAGTTGAAGAGTTTTTAAAGTCGCAATGTATTTACGGTTATGATGTAAAAGAGGAGAATGTATCGAGAACTAAATTAAATATGTTTTTAGTTGGAGATGGACACACGCATATTATTAGGAAGGATACTTTAAGAGAAGAGTTAACTGGGAACAGTTGGGATTATGTACTTATGAATCCTCCGTATGGAAATGGAAGTACAAAGGCGGAGACATCATCTATAACTACAAATAGATATGAATTGGCGTTCTTGGCCAAAATAGTTAAATCTTTAAAAATTGGTGGTAAAGCATGTGTAATAGTGCCTGATGGTTTCTTTGAGAATCCTTCTATTATGGCATTTAGGAAAGAAATAATGAGTTTATGCACAATCAATGCGGTTATTTCATTACCTAAACACGCATTCGCTCCATATACCAAAGAGAAAACTTATGCTTTATTCATTGAGAAGAGAAGTCAGGAAGAATCCCCTCTCCAAACAGAAGATATTTGGATGTATATCATTGATAATGATGGGTATGCAAATTCAGATAAACGATTTGAAACAAATTTAAAAGATGCTGATAACAAATGGTTGCATAACGAGATTAAAGGATATATAGATAATCATGGTAATGAAAAAGTCAGCATTTTAGAAGAAAGATGGCTTAAGTATGATGATTCATCTTCAGGGGGAACTGAATTTATTAACGAAAAAGGAGAGACAATAACAAAGAGAAAATCTGGATTTGTTATGGTCTCTAATATAAATGAAGAAAATTATTATAATTTGTTACCTGAATTTTATTTAAGGCCTTATGAACCCAAATATATTACTTTAAAAGAATTAGATAGAGAAATAGAGACAATTGAGGGGATTTTAAAAGATATCTCAAAATTAACAGTGGATGATATAAAGAATAAGTTGGGCGTTGAGAATGATGAAGGTTAAGTTTCAGGCTTATGATGTCCCCATTAAAGACATTTTTGAATACATGTCAGGTTTAAATGGTTTGTACAACGATGTTATTTATAAGGAGATAGATATTTTTAACAAAAAAGAAAAATATAAAGTGTTATCTTCAGCTATAAAAAAGGAAAATCAACTGGGGTATATGCCTGATGCTAAAATTAACAATAAAAAAATACCTAAATTTAAAGATAAAGAGGGTATTCTTATTGCAAGGAAAGGAAAAGCTGGAACATTTACTTTTTTAAAACCAGGTAAATATACTCTAACTGAAGTGGCATACGTTATTTATAAAAGAGCAGATGCTAAATATAATATTTTATTAGAATGGTTTTACTATGCCCAACAAAAGTTAGCATATGACAATGCCTCTAATTCAGATAACGGTACATTTAGTATAGAAAGGTTTATGAACGAAAAGATTGATATCCCAGATGTCAGTTACCAACAGTTAATAATTAATGGGCATAAGAAATTAAATGTCGAAGACAAGAAATTAGAATTATTAATAAACAAAGTGGATTCCTTCTCAGAAAGATTTATTGAATTTAAATCACATGATGAAAAATTGAATTAAATTCGATTATTGATTATATAAGTCGAAACGATATATTGACTGAAGAAACTATTTATCGCAATGCTCCAAAACATAAAGATAACCAAACTATTACTGTTTTAGGAGGTTCAACCGAAAACCCGATTGTTGGAAAAATCAAAAAGGCCAAAACTGTTTTAGATTATAAAAATAAAACAGAAAAAAAGATTCATATAATTGATGGTCACCCGATATTAAACATTGTTCGAAAAGGTAAGGCTGGAACTCTTACTTTTTTTGACAAAGGGCGATATGCAACAAATTCAGATGCATTTATTTTGTTTTTAAAAGATAACCAAGAAGTTCTTAGAGATTTGAATATAATGGATAACGATGATAAAGTATACTACCTAAAATTTTTAAAATTGCTATTACAGCCAGTTTTCTATAGTCAAGCTTCTACTTCTGATAATAGTACTATATCTATAACAAATTTAATTAATTTAGAAATTCCTAAAATAAAGCTCAATAAAGAAATTAAGGATATAGTTGATAGCATAAACAAGATAGAAAATTACCGTATGAAGATTAGCATACTAAGGGAAAAAATACAACAAGAATATGAAAAAAGTATTATCCCTGATTAGGAATTTCCTTAACCGGGGTACTTTTAACCAATTATGAATGCTTAGAGCCATATTTTGATGACCACTTTATAATAATGGTATAAGTATTATTAAGAGAAGTAGTCTATACACAATAGAAAAGAATTTACGTGACTTTTTGTTATAAATGGTTTTCTTTCCTAACAATAGAAGCTGTCATCGCAGATAAGCTTGAATAAAATGCTGGCGGCGCTGGCATGCCTGACATGGGCGGCATGATGTAAGGAAGGCATAAAAATAAGGTTTTTAGAGTTAATTGCGTTTTTTGTCCGCAAAAAAGTCAGCGGAATACGAACGAGTTTTAGAGATCTTTTTACAGATGTTATTTGTAAAAAGATCTTTTTTTAATCGCTTTTCTTATAGTAAGAATTGTATCTGAAGGAATATCAACACTTGGGCTTAATTATTTAACAAAAAAATTGAAGCGTTTTAACATATTTTAAAAAACTTCAACAGAATTTACTTCTTATTTATCTGACCACTTTGCTATCTTTTCAATAAATCCCCATACATCTCCATTAAAGGGTTTTACATAATCTGTATCGTCAGGATTACTACCCATTTTTTCAAAAATAGACATCAACCAGGCAGGTCCATGACCAGCAACACCAAAGTTTTTAAGCCAAGATTCGAGTTCACCATTGGGTATAATAAAAATACCATAACTAGCTAATTGATCAAATAGATTTTGACATGCGGCCTTTTCATCTTCTTCTAACAGTTGAATACCGCCATCCCTCTTCATATTCCTTCCGGTATTTTGAAAGTATTGCTTTACGTCATTACGAAGAATATTTAAAGGTTCAATAAGGGTAGATGGAACGTGTGCTGATCTGAGCAAGTTTGCCCAAACTTGTCCACCTTCTTTTACAACATCAATGTCTACTATAGCAGCAGTTCTTATTCCGAGATTACGCAATGGACCTAGAATACGATATATAGTCTGCTTATTTTGTGCATTTAGGAATAAGCAACTATTTAGTCCCTTATTACCAAAAGAAATCAATCTCTCATTGATTTCTTGGTAGAATGCTCGGTCAGCATCTGATTCAGTAATTATTACCGTGTCGTGAAAAAGAGAACTTAGAACTCCAGTTGATCTTAATAAAGGATCCTTCATTAGACTGGTCAAATCAGAGGAAGGCAGTAATTTAGCCGATGATACACCGTCTTGATATGTTAATCTAATAATGTTTACTTCTTTTCCTGATTGAATGCATCCCATAATAAAATCTGAGCTATGTGTGGCAGCAACAAGTGTAGCGTTCCTTTCAGGAGCGAGTTGTGCCAATCTTAAACCTAATTTCCTAGCTAATGGTGGATGAAGAAAAGCTTCAGGTTCATCTATTAGGATAATTTTCGAATCCCCACTAAACACAGATGTAACAATTCCTGTAAAAGCTTTTATACCATCACTTAAATCTTTAATATCCATCGCTTCATTGTGAAATTTTCTTGCTCTAAAGTCTAGAGCTTGTTCTTCACTTTTATCGACTGGGGGGTTATCCGATAATTTGATTCGCAGAGTCAACATACTTGTTGGATCAATAACAAAATATTTACCAAAAGCATCAGCTATGATTTCTCTAATCTTTAATCTTGATTCATCGTTAATGAATAAAGCCATTAATATATTGGACGGAGAGGCACCTAAATCACCGCCTTCTTGAGGAGAAGTTAAATTAAACCTTGTGCTCCCATCTAATCTTAATAAAAACATTCCATGATAATGCTGAAGCAAGTATTGATAGTGACTTTTGTCTCCACTTAATGCGTTTTCAATTAAATGTTTATTTATATGAAGTGGCTCTATTTTTCCATCAACTGTTCTTTTCATTAGGTATACATAACCCGGATTTGAAACATAACGTGAGTCATTCATTTTAAAATACTCATAGTAATTATTTAACTCTTCTGGAGTAGGCATTTTAAGATCAATATTTTCAAGTAATTTAAAATCTTGACTTATATTATTAAAATAACTTTCAATCTCTCTTAAAATAAGACTTTTACCGGAATTGTTGGGACCAACAAAAATAGTGATTTTGTCCCCTTCAATAGGTAATGTTAATTGGCTAGTAGATTGACCATGCTTTACATAAATAGTTTCTATCAACTTTTTGATCCTCCAAAAAAAGTAAATTTATATTACATACAGCATTATAAAGTGAAATTAGAGTTTTGAGAAGATTTCTTAATTTTTTATTTTTAAAATGGGAAAATTGTTATTGCCTTAATAAAAGTATATTCAACAATAAGGACCCTTTTATAAAAAGACGAGACTTGAAGGAAGACTAATTTTAATTTGGTGGAAACAAGAAACTGATGAGGCTAAAAAATTGTTAGAAGAAATAAAAAAAAGGTAATTTTAGTAACTTTAAATGGAATGTTGAAATAAAAATAATATAACATTTTAGTTGAGTGAATGAAGGTTTAACACCTAAAAGTGAGAATATTATACAAGTTCGCTTTACTTTAAAGATTAATTTTTATAGTGTAAAAAGAGCATTCATCGTTAATGCTTTTTTACATTTATAAGTGAAAAAGAGATATGAATAACGAAAGTTAATATACATATACATATTCATATTCATGATGAGTACATACCTGCAGGTGAAACAGGTGAAAATCAAATAAAAAAAAAGGGAAGATCAAAGAAAACAAATAACTCTGTGGTTGCATGAGTTAATAAATTCTTTAATAGAAAGCGAAGTAGATTTTGTAATAAATGATTTAAAACATATTTTTGTAGCCAATGATTATGCTAAGGAACTTTATGATTTTCAAAAGGAGAAAGGTTTGAAACAAGGGTATACAAAAAATGAAATAAGCGAAGGTCATCCTATGGTCCATAGGGAACGAAGTCTAAGCATCGAGGGGATAGAGGTGAGAATTTTGACTCGGTTCACATTTAAACTTTTCGTAAAATACTAATTTTACGAATAATATGACATAGGAATAAATGTTTGGTATAATGAAGTCATAAATATTAGGGAGTGTTTGTAAATGAAACCAGATATGTTTCAAACCATCCAGGATTTCCTAATAGCAAAAATTGATCCAACATTTATCATTATCTTTGGATCCTATGCGAAAGACTCTGTACATAAAGAAAGCGATATTGATATTGCTTTCCATTCACAAAAGAAATTTACTACATATGAAATTTTTGAATTCTCACAAGAACTGGCATCCTTACTCAAAGTAGATGTCGATTTAGTGGATATAAATGCAGCATCAACTGTTTTTAAGGCTCAGATTTACACAACTGGTCAGTTAATTTATTGTGTTGATGATAACGTTTTTAAGAACTTACAAATGACTGCTCTAAGCATGTACGCTAAGCTAAATGAAGAACGTAAAAACATACTAAAGAAAATTGATGAAAGCGGGTCAATTTATGAAAAATGACGTTATTCTAAACAAGATTAGTGTAATTGAACGCTGTATAAATAGGATTCATCAGGTTTATGAAAATGATCCTGAAAACCTTAAGGACTTTACCAAGCAAGACTCCATGATCCTTAATGTACAACGAGCGTGTGAAGCCTCAATCGACTTGGCCATGCATATAATTGCAGATAAACGTCTAGGACTTCCGCAATCAAGTAGAGATGCGTTTGATATGCTACAAGAGCATGCAATTATTGAGGAAAATCTAGCTAAGCGATTAAAAGCAATGGTTGGGTTTAGAAATATAGCTGTTCATGATTATCAGTCCATAAACATTGAGATCTTAGAAAAACACCTTGGTGATTTTAAAGAGTTTACAAGACAAATACTTCAATACTAACGATCAGGAGGTTTTAATATGAACTATAAAATTAGAGTGTTTCAAGTAAATACTAATATTGAGGCCTTTACTATTGATACAATTTTTAAAGGTGAAGAAGTTGCTGAACAGGCAATCGCAGATCTAGAAACTCTCTATCCTAACCAATACGAATATGTCAAAGTGCCTGTTTCAACAGTAAGTAAAGCATAATTTAATTATGTAAACAATATTTCGTAAAAATTGAATTATACGCAAACTTAAACTATAAAAAATGAAAGGGTTTTGACTTTGGCTAATACAAGACAACATCATGTACATGAACAAAAATTAGAACAACTGGTCAAGCTTATGCCCTTCTATGTTGCAGAATATGTCGATGATAAGCTCAGTAACCGATCCCCCTCCACCCTTTTAAACTATGTATTAGACTATAAATTGTTCTTTGAGTGGCTTATGGCTGAAGGCATTTCAAATAGTAAAGATATTAAAGATATATCACTAACTGATTTGGAAAATCTTAAGTTAGAGGATGCTCGTTCCTTCATCAAATTTTTAGAGCGCAGAAACATTCCCGTAAATAAACATGAAACAAAAAAAGCTGAAAAGGTTTCAATCAACCGGAAGATTTCAGCCCTCCGCTCCCTCTTCAAGTATTTGACTACGCAAACGGAAAATGAAGAAGGTGAACCTTATTTTTACCGCAACGTTATGTTAAAAATCGAAGTGAATAAGGTTAAAGAAACCCTTGGGTCACGAGCAGCAAGAATTTCAACTCAAATTTTCCACAACGATGATGATACTATCTTCCTCGATTATGTAAAGAATTTGTATGAGAAGGATTTAACTCCTCGTCGGTTAGCATATTTCCAGAGAGACAAAGAGCGAGATCTTGCTATACTGTCCCTTTTTCTCGGTAGCGGTATCCGAGTAAATGAGTTATCTAATTTAAGGATTCGTGATTTGGATTTTGATGATAATCGGATACATGTCCTCAGAAAAGGGGGGAAAAAGGATATTGTAGCCGTTGCCCCTCCCTCAATGAATGATCTAAAAACATACTTACTCGTTCGAACCGCCCGTTATAACGCGAATAATGATGGATACGACTACGTTTTTCTCACTAAAATTCATGGACAGGCTTCTCCCCTTTCAAATCGTGCTATTGAAGCACTAGTTAAGAAATATACAAAAGCGTTTACCACAAATAAAGCTATGTCTCCACATAAATTGAGGCATACATATGGTACTCATTTGATGGCCCAAGAGGGTGATATCCATTTACTAATGACCCAACTCGGCCATAGCTCTACTACAACTGCGGCTCTATATAGCAATCCAGAGCATGAAAAGGCAAAAAAAGCTGCGGAGCTTTTGGGCCAAAGAAGGAACCTAAGGTAGTTATCGCTTTTAGGTGATTATATATTTTTCAAAAAGGCGATGAAGGCAACAATTTGTTTGCCTTCATCGTTTTTTACGAATGTCCCCTTCTCTACTTAAATCATTTAGCAGAACAAGGAATAATAATCCTTCTTTACATCACTTAAGTTGATTTTTTTCTTAGATTTCTGTATTTAAAGCTATTCATTTTTGAACTCTTATAGGCTAGCCTTTCTCTACTTTGATTTATTTGTCAGAAAGCTTCTTCTTTTTTAACCTCTTCACAAACTCCTTCATGTTTGTTTTATATAATGACTTCATAAAAGAATGCTTAAACTCACCGATATATAATAAGGGGAATAGTTATGAAAACATGCAATATGAAAGACTGTGTTAACGAAGCGACTTCAAGTAATCTTTGCTACATGGCACTATAAACGCTGGGCAAGACATAGAGGCCTAACAATATTAAAAATTATAAAATACGATTAGTGTCAGACTGAAGGTTGCGATAAACTACATTTGTGCAAAGGGTTAAGTGAGAGACATTACCGCAGAATGAAAAAATAGAGCATAACTGAAGAAAACAAGGCGCTTTTCAAAGGTTTATTGTTTCTACCACATAAATTTGGCTTCTTTATTCTTTTACTGAAACAAAACCCGAATAATGGCCCTTATTTTATATCTATAGTACATTGACATAACTGTTTCGGTCGTTCAAGGGATGTTTACTTATTTAATGTCCTAGGCTAACCATCTTACCTTACTAGACAAGATGGTTTTTAATGAATCTGGCCAGAGCTTTTTTATTTCAGTTCTATATATTTGCATTAAATCTTAATTTAAATGAGGGTTTTTGTTAAATAGTTAAAAATTTTTCAAACAAGCAATAGAGGTGGAAAATGAATAAATATGACCGTAATTCTGACTGGAAAATTCACATTCCTGAAAAAAATATGTATATAATGAAAGATCACTCTTGGGCTTTTATTGCTTGGGAACTTGAAAGAATAAAAGGTTCTATTCGTCCTGATGCGGTACTTCTTCATTTAGATTATCACCTTGACGACGTAGCTGATGGTCTATTTGTTGATGGTATTATGACAGCTAAATCAGAGGATGATTTATTCAAGTTAATTCGTACAAGAGAAGAGTTAAATAGCGGAAATATGACAACTTCAAAAATATGTATCGATAACTTCATATGGCCATCATTTGCAAGAGGTACGGTTGGTTCAATGTTTACTGTGGCTCCCCAGCAACAACAAGATCTTGCGACATGGATGTTAAGTGATGATGACGGTTCATACCAACGTGAAGATATCGAAAATAATAAACAGGAAATATTAGGTTTTATATCCGAACAAAAATTCAAATCTGTTTACCGATCGTATAATATTGAGCAATTTAAGGAAAGTCATTTAGACACCTTTATAAAATGTTCTGAAGATAAGAGTAAAATATTAGACATTGATTTAGATTATTTTAACAAATCTCAGAATCTATTTGCACCTGATTTAATGCCAGAAAAAGAAATTCGATCAATATTGCATGACGTTATGAAAATGTGCAAATGGGATTTAGTTACAGTTGCTCTTTCACCTATTTATTGTGGTGGAGATGAAAAGGCGGAGTATCTTTTGAAAATATTTGCAGATGTCACAGAACTTGAAAGGATTTAGTATTTGTCACAGTTATCTTTTGATGACTTTTTTATAGAAAAAAAGAAAGAACCCTTACATAATATCTCCCCTCCTTCCTCTCCACTAGAAGTTGCTATAGTAGCTCTTGTGGAATCAGGTATACCTAGCGTAAGAAGGTTTAAGAATAAATAACGAGCGGTATTCAATTAGTAAGCCCAAGACTTACTATGATGTTTGTTCCTATTTAGATAAACTAGTTAAACAAGAAAATTGATGTTTGTTGAGGATAAGGATAAAAATGATCGAATATATAAAGTTAAATAAAAATAACAGGGGTCTATGATATGAAAGAAATTTTTAATACTATTGCTTTATTTTTATCATTAGCAGGACTAATATATTTTGCAATCGGAGGAAATGATTATATAACAATTCTAATTGCGACCACAATCATCTTAATAAGATTATTTATAATGAATTGGAAATGGAATCGGTCTACTCTTATTTTTGGTTTAATTATTGCAGTGGTTTTTCTGTATGGATTATTTTCTTTTTTTTACGATCATCCATGGATTAAAAAATTCATACTTGAAAATCATTGGTATGATTACATAATAATTTCGGGGTTTCTGATTGCAGCTATTGATACCTTACTTTCAACTGCTAATATTTACCTCGATGCCGGAATAACCAAAGCTAAGGGAGGGAGCGTTAGTAAGAGATCATTATTCTCTTTCTTTTTCACTTCTGTTTTAATTATTTTAATAATAGTTTTACTTAGTACAGTTACCATTGCAAAATCTGTACAATTAATAGATGTTAAATATAACTCTAAATTAACTAGTACTGAGGTTAGTAGTATAATATCTGCTATTCAAAAGGATGAAAATATGTCTATTATGAATAGGCATCATCTTGAACAAAAATTAAAATCTATTAATAAGACGAGTGATATTGACCTCTTCATACTCTGTGTTTCATTAATTTTGCCCGGAATGATATTGGTAAACTGGACTAATAAGTTTCATAAGAAATATATAAAGAAATGGTTCTGCAAGTATCGCTTGCTTTACTTGTATATCTTTAAAAATAAAAATAATATATAGGAATAAGTATTCGTAAAATTTTTTAATGAATATCGACAATAATCGACATAATTGATAGAGCTAAAACTACCTTAAAGGAAGGTTGGTTATAGTGGCAGCATCCAGAGAAATTAGAATATTTGAGCAACGATTAGAAAACCATTTTCAACAAATGCCCGAGTTTGTACTGGAGTACATCCATGCAAAAAAGCGTTCTAAATAATCCTCTTCTACCCTCCTCGCCTATGTTCATAAAATTTTTTAAGTTTCTGACATGGCTGAAACAGGAAGGTATTTCTAGAGTAACTGAGATCAGGCATACCCCAATGAATGTTCTTGAGAAGCTTAGTAAAAAAAACGCTGAATTTTATAAGGAATATCTCCAGAAAGAAATCATTAATACTGATGAAATTAAGAGAAAGCTGCTGAATGGCAGATACAGTGGCCAGAAATTTAAACTCGATTAAGTCTTTATATCATTACCTTACAACTGAAACGGAAGACGAAGAAACCGGTGAATGCTATTTTTACCGCAATGTATTTAAAAAGATCAAATTAGATAAAAAAGAAGAGACAGATTCAAGGAGAGCAAGTAAAATTCATTCTCTAACGCTTAATGAAGGCGAAATTACCGATTTTGTAGAGTTTCTTAAAACTGAGTATTAGCATATCGTTACCAAACTAAAGACATCAGGGGGTTTATCCATGATAATGAGCGGAATATTGCGACCATTAATCTCATGTTGGGTAGCGGTATCCGAGTAAGTGAGCTGCTGGAATAACTCTAGGGATATTAATTTTCAAAAGAATGAATTGGATGTAATCCGTAAAGGGGATAAGCGGATACTGTAAACGTCCTCCCTACTTTGTCCATACGAGCTATTCAAAATATGGTAAAGAAATATACTGAGGCTTATTTTTCTAGAGATTCATTTACAGCCGGTAAAGCATTAACTCCACCTAAACTTAGTCATAGCTTTGCAAATGACTGGATTAAGGATGGTGGAAAACTTATCTTATTACGTGATCAGCTTGGCCATAATTCCATTGAAACGACACAACAATATACTAACTTATCTTTAAAAGAACGAGAAAAAGTAATGAGTTGAGGAATCTAGACAAAACACAGATAGATAATAGTGAACTAGGAGGAGAATCATGGTAGCCATAGTCGGAGATATTGTTAAATATAAAGGGCAAAAAGCCCGTGTTATAGCAGCATATACCTATACAATAGTGGCTGATTTTAAAAATGCAAAAGAACGAATTTAAACCTAAGAAAAAGGCCTTTTATGTGGCCTTTTCTATTGTTTGAATTATCGTCCATATAGATGTTGTTATAAAATAAATTTCACTGTTCTGATCATGGTCAGTCCCAATCAGCTTCATTAGAATAGGTACTTTTACTGTTTTCTTATCCTTATAATCAATCATAAGGAGGGCTTCTGTTCTGTCAGATATAAAGCTCGAATTAACCCGATAGCCAATTCTTTGAATAGAATCGTTCCGTGAAATCCTGGCCATCATTTCTTTCATTACTTGTAGTTTATCTTCTTCCTTGTTCTTATAAAGATCTTTCGAAAACTGTTCAAATTCAAAGCTCTCACTAAATAAAGTGGGATCTTTCATTTGAATAGAAGCGAACAAAAAATTCATGAGAGCAGCAGGGTCCTTATACCGTTGCACCATTTTCTTATCAATGTCCGTCTCATGCTCAAAGTCTTTTGTATAAAGCCAATTCTCAAGTTCTTTTTCTTTTTGTTGATGAGTCTTAATATCATGCTTAATATCATTAACTGCAGCGTGTACATTGACCACCTCTTCACACTTCCTATACTCAAAATATAAGAACGCGGATATTACCATGAAAATTAACAATAAGCTTACTGCAATTTTTCTGATCATAGTCTCTCCTCATCGACAATTAAAATGGAATGACTAATACGGGATTTATTGCATTTGATTTACTGAAATTCCATGCTGGCTTATGTATCTCAAAATGCAAGTGTGGACCTGTAGTATGACCTGTATTCCCCATAATTCCAATTTGAGTTCCCTTCTTAACCTTTTGATTGACTGAAACAAAACGAGTGCTCATATGGGCATATAAGCTCTGATACTGTGTATTGTTTATATTGTGTTGAATTATTACGCAGTTTCCATAGGATGAAGACAAGTAGGAACGTACTACTTTGCCATCAGCTACTGCCACTATAGGTACATTAGAACGTCCACCTAAACCTATATCTACACCAGCATGAAGCTTACCCCATCGTCCTCCAAATCCTGAAGTTACTGTTCCTGTTGCCGGCCGCATGAAACTGCCTTTTGTTGCTAAAGGTATATCACTACCAGGATTGGCAACATACGTAGCCCCATCTTTAAAAATTTGAGAATACTTTAAGATTTTGTTTATATACCAATCCTCATGGTTATAATGCCATATTGCTTTTCTAGGATTCTTTTTATAACCATTTTTAGAAAGATAATTTGCTGCTGAAAAAATGCTGTCCTCCAAATTCCAAGGATCTGCTTTTCCATCCCCATTTCCGTCAACCCCATAGCCATTGCCCTTTTTGATAACTTTTAAGCTAGTAATGTCTAAACTCTTTGAAACCAATCCTCCACCGACATCATATGACCATCCAACCCATGTTGCAGGCATGAACTGAAAATGTCCCTCTGCCCCAACAGGAGAAACCATCATATGGTCGGTAGAGAAGGTTGTTTCTACATAATGTTCAGCAGCCAGGGTATACCAGTCCACCCCAAACCTTTTCTCAGCTGCTCGATAAATAGGCATATATTGAGGAGGTACTCCGGCACCAGGAATGACGGTTCCATCAAAGCCATAGTTACCCATGCTAAATCCTGCTCCCCCGCTACCGTTATCCAGCCAATCAGCAAATCCAAGTGGTAACTTAGTAGAAAATTGATACATGAACTCTACCATTTTCTTATCAGCCTCTTCAGCTCCTATGCTGGTTAAGAAGGTGTCCAACTTGGTGAAATCAATATCAAAGGTCTCGGACTCTTTACTATATTTTTTGGTACGAGTTGATGTGGTAACCATGCTCGTTGGTGTATTGCTATCTTTTTCTGAAGGAGTTTCTTTAGTATTTGTTTCTTTGGTACTTTTTTTCCAAGTACTTACTTTACCTTTATATGTAATAGTTTGTTCTCCATTCCATGCGGTTACGTCTGTTAATTTAGAAACTTTGTGTTTCTTCTTAGATGAAGTCGTAATACATTGATTGTATTCACAAGTTTTAACTTTAGTTTCAGTCCATTCCTCAAACGTTTGGTAATTGAATTCTGGCTTTAGTGCTTCAACCATTTTATCTACGGTTTTTTTATAATCATCGCCCTTTCCATTCATCATTTCAAACTGAATCGTAGCAGCTATAATGGCTGGAGGTACTTTATAAGCCATTTGCAACGGATCATTCAAATCTACCGAACCGTCTACCTTTTTTTGAATATATTCATAGACTTCCTTACTTAACTTATGTGGCTGAATGTTTTCATCGCCGGTTGTTTCGCTGTAGGCACTTACCCCCATGATAACTAGAGCCAAAACCAGGATGATCCCGATTATAACCAAGAAAGGTACACCCAAACCGCCCAAGATACTAACAAGTAATTTTCCTGTCAGCTGTACCAGTTTCAAAGCTACTTGTTTAATTACTTTTGCAGCTACTTTACCAGCCTTTTTTAATATTTTCCGTCCAACCTTACTTGCAGCTTTTTTAGCTTGTTGTTCAGCTACCGAACGGACGACGGACTTTTCCTGTTTAGGGGGGTGAGAAGCGGGTAGTGCCATATCACACTACCCCTTCTTTAATTCTCTTCATTTCAAGTTCTCGACGGCGCTTAAACCTTGCATTCATTGGCTGGGAGAACAATTCATTGGGGTTAACATTTACTTTGTGCTGAATTTGTTCAATCTCTCCATAACCGTTCACCCGGTATGGAGCTCTTTCGTTTATATCTGCAGGAATTATTCTGTTGTTATCATTGACGTTATAATTTTGATAGATTACTTCACCTTTTGTAAGTGAAGGGTCTCCATCGCCAAACCGAGATACGCGATAATCCTTTCCGGATTGATCCTGCATGACAACGTAACTTCTGTCTCTTTCAACAACAAGGCGAACCATTTGAGAGACTGAATGTTCCTTAATGTCTGAAACCGTAAACGATTCATTTGAAACCGCCTGGTTAAATGGATGATATACAGGATTCAGTTGAGGATTATTTTCTCGGCTTCGTCTATTTACTAAAAGTTCATTAGGATTAATTGTTACAGGTCTGCTTGCAGCTATCCTACTACCCCCTGCATCTTTCAAATAGGGGGATGGTTTTCCGTTTTGCAATACCGGCATCAGGGAATCATTTTTAATCATATAATCCTGATAGACGACTTGCCCTTTTTTTAGAGAAGAATCCCCGGAGCCATAGCGGCTTGCTCTAAATGTGACTCCATCTGATCCCTTGGCCATTAAATATGACTTGTCCTGTTCAACAACTAATTGAACAGATCCAGGCATAGATTGCATGTTGCCGTCTGGCCCCTGTTCAGTCGGTACATTCCGTTGGATATCTGTTAATTCCATCATGGAATCTTTAACTGCATTGTTATAAGGATTGTAGCTTCCCGCCATTTGAGTGCCTGCTTGATACCCTTTAAGTCCACCTAGAACTCCTGTTGCGAATGAAACACCATTTCGGAACAACATTTGCTTACCAGTTACATCTTGTGCAACATGGGTGCCAGCTACTTTTATCCCTTCTGATACGCCTTGTATTAATCCATTAGAGGCTCCTTGAAGATATTGTAAGGATCCTGACACAAGGCTTGCATCGGTTTCCATGTTTATAGATTGAGCGGTACCAACGCCACTTGCTACTCCTTGTGCTACAGATGTTGCTAAGACACCAATTTTAGTATCTGCTAAGAATTCACCTGCTTGTGCTAGTCCGGAACCTCTCATTCCCCCAATTAATGCCCCCTTTGAAGCACTACTCATTTGTGATAGGAGGACTTTCCCGCGACTTTTTTCTGGTAGTTGTGTCATAGCTTTTTGATGAAAAGCTTGATATTGTTCTCCTTCTCTTTCCGCCCATTGTGATTCAGCTTTAGAAATACTGAGATTTGGATTGGCAGCTTGTAACTGATTCATAAATTGGCCTTTTTGATTCGCAGCCCATTCATCTGTCATATTTTGAGCCAACTTAGCAGCAAGCTGTTCTTTTGAAATAAATCCCTTGGATAGTGGGGTTGTTGACTTTGAGGATTCAATGGCTTTTGCAGCTTCTGTTCTAAATCCATCCATCTTTTCGAGCTTTGCTTTATTAAATGCTCTTTCTCTCTGTGACTCTGTTAGTTGAGGATTAGTTCTCTTAATTTCATCCATAAAACGAGACTTGTTTGTTCTTTCCCATTGATTAATTTGATCTTTTGCATATTGATCTGCAAAGTCATCGACATTTAACGAATCACCAATATTTGAAGCGGATTTCATAGCTTGCTTAAGGTGTGACTGACCAACTTCTTGTTTCCTTTGGTTCCAGGCTTGATCAATTTCTTGAGTAGATAATCCGGGATGTTGTTTTTTTAGATTTTCTTTGAATGCATCCTCATTTTTATCGACCCAATCTTTAGTTCGAAAAGAAGCTGCTTTCTCGGCAATATCCTGAATAGATTCAACCCTTTGAAGAGCTAAGCCGGATTTACCTTCTTTTTTAAACTGACTCTTTTTATCAGCTAACGATCTAGCCCAGGCCCCATTAATTTCATCTTCAGTAGCATTTGGCATTCGGGTACGAAGCTTATCTTTCATGGCAGTTTCATTTTCAGCTGCCCATTGATCGGTTTTAATCCCAGCGATACTATCTAATTCATCTGCACTTAGTTCTCCTGCTTTATTAAAACCGTCGATGGCGCCTTTAGTTGATTTCACCAAACCATTTATAACACTTTTTCCTGCCTTCGTTGCTACAAGTCCTACTGTAAAAGAAGCTCTACCAGTTAGCCCTCCTGCTGCTGCGCCAACTTCAGATCCTATAACGGAGTTAATGGCCACTTGTTTTGCACCCAGTCCTGCACCAGTAGCCATTCCAGCAAATCCACCAGCTAATCTTCCTGCCTTTTTAAAACCATCACCCCATTTGAGCATACGTGATGCTCTACTGGTGGTTCCTGCTAAGGTATCTAAATTTGATGAAGGATTTACATCTTTGTCTATCCCTATGGATGAGGTAGCCGTGTTACGAAGAGCTTCTACAGGATTTTTATCGTTAAGTGCCCCTTTAACTGTTCCATACATAGCGGCTAAGCTCGCCATTCCTAATCCAGTTGACCATTTTGATAAATTATCTGTCATACCGGTAGCCATGTAAAATAATGAGCGGATACTTTCCGAGATTGGAATAAAGCAACAGTACACAATCATTACTACCATTGCGTTATTTGCTCCTCCAGAAACTTTAAGGATCGCAAATACTACTAGAGCATGAACAGATTGTATGAAGATTGTAGTTACTAATTCTCGCAGCCAGCCAATCGTAATCCCTTTAAACGGTTGAAACATCCAAAATACGACCATTAGAGGTCCAAGCATAATTAAAATGAAGAGTGTAACTGTACGCATTAAATAATAAAAGTTAGCCCAAAAAGTTAGTCCAAGTAAAACAAGAGCAATAAACAGAGTCCCTATCATGCCTGTTTCATCTTCTTTTACCATGTCAGCAATGCTTTTGAACCCTCCGATCGCACTTTTTGAATCGCTCGTTGCAAATTTAAAGAACTTTACAATTACATCATTAAATTTGAACAATATATCGAGTAGATCAGGTAAGTTCATTAAGAAGAATGTAACAATTAAGCAATCCTTTACAAATTCTATTAAGATCCCTCGATTGGTAGGATTAATGCCGGCACTGGAAATCCTGGCACCGTTGTAAATAATTGCAACGATCAGGAAGAATGTAGCAATTAATAACATGATGTCCATGCCATCCATTACACTCTTAAACATATCCTTAGAGAAAATTCCATACACTTTATCCTTAGTGTCAAAGATTAATGTGTTTAATGAGTCTAAGTCCTTGAATGGTTCGATGAAGTCTTTCCAAAGTGAGTAAAGTAATGGGGAGATGATTTTAAATAAACTAAACATTACAGGCGGCCCCCTTTACAATGACTCTCTCATCTTTTTGCGCTTTAGGTACTCATCTAATACTGCTTGGTTTGACTCAACAAATGTCATTTCTTCTTCCGAAGGATCTGTTCTCAACCATATGGAACTCTTTCCAGCTCTGAAAATGCCTTCACCCTTATCAGGGTTGTTAAATAAAATATCAATCTCACCATCAGTTAGATCAAAGTTCTCTCTTATCTTTTTCAAGTCTATTTTGGCTTGTTTGAAAAACAATAAAGTATGTGTGTTTTGAAGAATACCTCGGGCCTTTTTGCTTTCAAGAAGACGCACGAAGTCCTGTGAATCATATAAAATACCGCCGTTTCTTTTCCTAATTCTTCGGGCTACTTTTTCAAAAAAGTCTACCGTTTGTTCTGAATCAACAAATTGCCAGAGCTCAGGAGTTACAATCATCTTTTTCTTCTTAGCGTTATTGATGTTTTTAGCAAAATACTCCCATAAGTAATTGAAAATTACGTGGAAGCCAATTGGTCTTAGGTAAGATTCCTCGAGTTGTGAGATATTAAAGGCAACAAGGCGTGAATTTTCAAGACTATTGGTAACTCCTCGGCCTAAGAAGGTTTGGCCATCGAAAATAGGTTTACTTCCTGTGCGTAAGAATGGTTTTAATGCAGCAATTATACGTTCAGCTTTAGGTTCATTCCCGTATCTTTCAGTGATATAAGTATAAATTTGGAGCATTTCCGGCTCTGGTTTCCTTACTGACGATTGAAGGATTTGGCCATCTACTACTTTCACATCATTTTGGAATAAAGACGAAGGATGCGTCGTAATCTTAAGATCCTCGATGATATGTAAAAGAGCTTCTTCTAAATAATTCCTTTCAAAAACGTTTAATCTCTCATCGTTGTTTCCGGACACAACAACATCAAGGAAGTCTAAGCTTTGATTAACCTTTTCCCTAATGGGAACAAACCGTAAATATTTCTTTCCGTCTCTTTCAATGATTTCTTTGGTATCATCTTCTTCTAACAACTCAATTTCTTCATCATCTTTATCATCTAAGGGTATATCTGAGAAGTTGAGAGCGAACGGGTTAATAATAATATCTGATTCCTCGTTGATATCTAGATAAATTCCTCCCAGACGGTTAACCAGGAGCCTCATCTCGCCATCTGGATCAATAATTCCATAGTGAATGCCTGCAGTACTTAAGCCTCTGGCCACCTGTAGCTTCATTGCTAAGGTTTTACCACTACCTGATACCCCAAATATTGCAGAGTTATAATTATCAGGTCGATATTCCTCGTTACCGAATGGATTCAAAAACTCCTTTTGGCCTGTGATTTTATTAACTCCAATTGGAATACCACCGGTATACTTACCGCTACCGCTAATAAAGGGAGAAAATGTTGATAAAGCTCTTCTATCCATGTTTCTAAGTGAATCTTCAATGTGATTTTCCCCGAGCGGAAGAACGGAGAGAAAACCTTTCTTTACCCTGCTCCACGTAGAAGCTAAGGTGAAAAATCCTCCGTTCATCTCATCTTGCAAAAATTCACTAAAACGGTTTAACTCCTTAAGACTATTTGCATAAGCTACAGCATGCGTTCCAACTAGGAAAAAGTCATTATCACCAAATTGGATTTCTTCCATCAAAATTTCTGTGTCTGCAATCTTTGTCTCGAGCTCACTAATTTGATCTATATTCCCTTTTTTCTTTTGATAAAAAAGATTTGATTTTAACATAGTTAATTGCTTTTGAAGAGTTTTAATCGCATTTGTACGACCCATTTTATGAATATCAATTAGTACATCAACTTCTCCTGTACTAGTTAAAGCTGATAACCAGTTGGTCTGCATCTTCCGAGGATAGCCACCTCTTGGTATATAAAATGGGCGAAAAAATGTCTTTGTACCTAGGGACTGTTTAATCGTTCCATAGTCTTCTGCATTAATCTTTAAACCATCTGGGGAGATGATATCCCAGAAATTTGGTTTAGACTCTATTTGATAAGCAACTGTCTCATCTGATATTTGCTGGTCCAGCTCAGCTTGTTTAACTGGCGTTTTCGATTTTTGCACTGTTTTCTTTTTCAGCAATTTCATGTTCTGTCATCTCCTTCACTAGTTGAACTCTTATTTGGTCCTGATCAGCGGTTGAATACAAAGAAAAATTCTCACTTTCTTTGAGATTTTTAAGTTTTAAGCCAGCTGCCGTACGACGATTTAAAGCATGATAGAAAATATCCAAAATTCCTTCGCTATCTAAAACTTTCAAACCAATTTCTGCTTTTCTTAGTGAACTTGCTGCTGTATTGATTCTTCGTATGATCTCTTGTTTTGCTTTCTCTGTGATTTTTTCTTGAAGCTCATCTTCTGTATCAGCAGTTATGCTACTTGTTTTCACTTGATACTGGAAAATGATATAGGCCTTTGTTTCGAAGCGTGGAGAATAATTTTGCCATTGTTCAAGTTCTTTAATTAAGCTATCGCCGTATGAAAGCGCGTTTGGATGGAGATCTTCTGTATTTCTTAATTCCTTTCTCATATTTTCAATGGGATGAGAAAGATCGATAAAACGATTTTGTAGGTACCAAATCACTTGGTAATCTAAAGTTGCTAACCACGTTTCAAAGGCAACATCGATGGTCTCTTGCTCTGAATTAGATTTAAGGAAGTAATTCACTGGATCCACTTCGCAGTACATAACAAACCGGTTATCTGTGAGATGGAGCATGTTGTCCTTTATATCAACAACACTAGACAAGAGATCTTCCATTAAATTAGGTTCTTGATCGATTTCAATAGTGTTTATTGCCTTCTTCTGATTTCCAAGTGCTTTCTTACCATTAGAAATGGTTTGTTTTTTCGTTTGCTTTTTTTGAAATGGAATAATCGGCAACTTGGCCGCGAGTCTAAAAACGATCCAAGCTATTGAGCCGAAAATTAGTAAAAATATTAAGTCCTCCACTTCCTACTTCCTCCTTGTTAAAATTCTAAATTGAGACATCCACTGTTTAGGTTCTTGGCCTTTTCTCCAAACTCCAATTTCATCTTTGTATCTGAATTTTGTGAGCAGATACTGATCGAGAAACATGTGATACTTTTCTCTTCTCCAAAAACCAAGGGGTAAAAAGATGACAGCAAAAGGAAAAGCTAAGAGTACGGTAGTAATAATTCCACCTATATATCCGCTTAACATTATTCCTACTTTCCAACCAAAAGGAGCAACTATGTAAATTAACGCTCCACATACCAGGCAATAAATAAGTTGACGAGTAGAAACAATCCCAAGTATGGTTTTTTGCTCAGATGTCATATCAACCGGAACAGTCACTTTTCTCATATAAAACACACTCCTATACACATTCCATCCCTCTACAAACACTGGAAATAATGTTTGAAAATAAATTTTTACCCTCCTGTATTAAGAAGGGTAAAGTAGTAATTATTTAATTAAGCTCCAAAACCTTGAACGAAGCCGGCAATTGTCAAACATTTATATACGACCCATCCACCTACACAAGCCATTGCTAATCCACCAAAGGCTTGTGCCCTTGCTTGTGGGTTTGTTTGTGCTGCAGATAATTTGGTTCCTGCGAAAATGAGACATGCTATAACCCAAAACCCTGCAAAAAACATGATAGTTGTTAAAAGTGCATTCATATCTTTAAATAGTCCAGCAGATCCTTTCTTTGAATATCCAGTTACTTTAGAAAACGGATCGGTTGCTGCACTTGCTGAGATTGGATGTGATAATACCATTGCTGCTCCTAAGATTGGAAGCGTATTAAATAGGAAATTCAATTTGCTTTTTAAGTTAAATGGTTTCTTCATCTTATTTTCCTCCTTCTTTTTTTTCGAGATGGTTTGCATTCACTTCACCCTCCTTTAAAAACGCAAAAAAGCCCCGAAGCGAGAAAAATAATTTACATTTTTCTCGCTTCGGGGCATCCCGTTTAGGTTATGTAGTTTTTAATATCTCCAATATAATCCAAATAAAGACAAAGAGCAATACATTTTCCTATTAATCTCTTGTAATCAATAATGGATTGGTATAAAATTACAATATAGTAATAAAGTACTACGTTTTATACCCTAATAGGAAATGGAGGGAAAGTAAATGTGGGAATTTGCAAATATATGGTTGTCTTATAGAAGAGGTAAAGCAGCGGGTTTACCTGGATTAATTGCAATTATTGTGTTCTTAATCTTTTGCCACACGTTTGATGAAATGCTTTCAGTTTATAAATGGTTACAACTAGATGATCTATTTCGATACTTGAAAATTATTCAAAATGATGGTTTTCACATTGAAGTATTAATTTTGGGGTTCTTAGGCTCCTTGCTTGCTTTAGCAGCAATAATATTAGGGCTATTAACAGTTTTTATGTTAGGTACCATTCTGTATACCTTCATATTTGAATATATTACTCCAGAACAAAAAAGAAAAAGAAGGATTGAAAGACTAAATGCTCAGGGAATTTACTATATTCCTGAAAAAGAACCAAAGGCTAAAAAGGTGAAATACCCTAAGCCAGTGAAGTACAAGGAAGGAATGAATCCAAGAAGAATGGCAGCAACAAGTAGACGAAAGTATTGATTAATTAGAGACTCTGAATTTCAGAGTCTTTTTTATAGAATACCATCTATTGGTAAAATACATTATAATTTATGCAATGTATTTTATTAAAAGGAGTGATTTCAATGAAGTATGAAAATGCAAATGAAATATTCCCATTAATGAAAGACGAGGTAACCGCAAAAAAAGCGGAAACTATTTTTCACTATATCTTTGATAATTTCACAGATTCAAAAGTTGTATCGTTAAGAAGCTGTATTTCAATCGCTAAACAAGGTGATAACCATAGAAAGTATGCCACTATTTCTGTTGAAAATGGTAACTCCCTCCTTCTCCACTATCCCTTAGAACTACGAGAAAAAATTTCCATAAATGCTTCTAAATATAAAATCAAATTTTCGATTCCGAGAAGATACGGAAATCAAATTAATATTAAGCTGGATGATATATTGAGTTTAGATGATCTGCATGAATTAATTGAGATCGCCTATAAAAATCCAAGGATGAAAAAGAGTGCAATTATCTAATTTTGCGCAATATTTCAAATAATTTAGAAAAATTTATACAATTTTGTGCAGCAATCGCGTCCTATTGTGGAAGATCTTAAAATTATTATTTCTTACTGAACTAAAGCACCCGTCAGCATCCGTTAGTTCAATAAAAAAAAGCTGTTTCAGGTAACTCACCCTTTTGCTGAATGCTACGTGCTATGTGTTTTATTCAGGGCTTCACGTAACGCATTTGCTAATTTGAAAGGATCGTCATTCGCCCAAAAATGTAAAAAGAACAGACGTGGATTCTCTATTAACATGTGATTATGTAAGGCAGTTACTTCAATACCACGCATACGTAAAGCCCGAACAACAGGATTTACTTCTGTTGCTGTTAGAACAAAATCCCCAGTTATTGCTGCTTTCCCATTTTGTGTCGGCTGAAAATTTATAGATGTCGCAACCCCCATAGCAGGAGGGATTTCCATGCCATTTTCCATGATTTTTTCTAACCGGGGAATACTTACATGATAAACGCCATTTGAAACCGTACCTTTATGTCTCAAGATCTTATCAAGCTTCTGTTTATCAATGGGAAAGGAAGCCGATTTGACTGCTGTGTTCTTTGATATTGTTGTTAGTTGTAATCCAGAACTTATTGCTTTCGCTAATTGAACTGGATTACCATGTCCTTCAATGTGCAAATACATAATTCGAGGCGTTTCACCTAATAAATGGTTATGTAGTGCTGAAACTTGAATTCCTTGATGAATTAGCTCAGTCATGACAGGCTGAATTTCTTTTTCCACAAGGACTAAATCGCCCATGACCATTGTTTGTTTAAAAGCAACCCAACCTCCTAAAGCCAATCCAGTGCGGATTGGTGTCCCCTTTACAGTTACTTTCAAATCATTACGTGGCAGGCTGACATAAAAGACTTCGCCCGGCTTCATTTCACCTGGTTTTCCTATTTCTTTCTCAACAAGTTTCCATTGTGGTAAAAGATTTCTTAAATGCGAATGGTTAGGAAAAGACAAATTCATTGAATGAATAAAGGTAGGGAATGTTAGATCAACAATCAAAACCACAACTAAAAAAACAATTAGTTTCAAATACTTCCGTATATACATAGAGAATAACTCCCTTTTGAATGTAATTTGATTTCGATATTAATATCCCCAAACCATGTTATTTCATGAGCTGTCGAACTCCACATTACATTAGTCTTTTCTCGAAATTAAGAGGTCTAACTACATAAATAAAGACCATTAATTGATTATGTTAAGGGGTCTTTATTTTTACAGGACAGATGCTGTTTTATTACTAGCTGTTTTTGGATTTAATTTAATTCTAAAAAATAAGAATATTGCTCGAACATATAAATCGATGGCAATGGAAAGCCAGACGCCTGCTATTCCCATCCCTAAATGAATTCCAAGGATATACACACCTAAAACCCGAATAACCCACATTCCAATTGCTGTGCTATACATTGGGCTTTTCGTATCTCCTGCACCTTGTAAGGCACCAGCCAACACTAACCCAACCGCTAATGCCGGTTGAGCGAAAGAATCAATTCTTAAAGCGGTAACGACCATATCAATTGCATTTTTATCTGTAGTAAACCAAGTGGCAAACCAAGGGGATAAGAAAAATAAAAGAACACCAATAAAAGACATGAATGCAATGGCAATTCCTGTCGTAAACATTCCATACTGATAAGCATCTTTATATCGTTTTGCCCCAACGCTCTGCCCTACCAGGGTAGTTGCAGCTATTTCCAAACCATATCCCGGCATATAAGAAAACGTTTCAATATTTCCTGCAATTTATCCCCCCTTGGGGGATACAAAGTCAAAAAAAATAGACCAAATCGATTCAAATGGTCCGTAAATCTTATTAATCTATACTGCCCGTTAGTTTAAGGCATTTCTTCACAATTTCACATAAATATCCAGTTTTGCTTTGAGAGCCTTATTCCATTAAATGGCCCGTTTGTTAAATAAAAAAAGAGCTTACCATTTCGGCAAGCTCACTTGAAAAGTCCTTTCAATTAATTATGAAATATATTCTAACAAATATTGAAAGAATTCTAAGAAATTATGAAAAATCACACTAGAATAGTTTCTGAATGGTAGGGATCTTGAAGTTATTTAATATGTCGTCTATTCCCTTTCCATCTAATTCGTTCCATAGAATCAAGTTTGCTGAGTAATTTCGTTTTTTAAGTTCTTTAGCACACTCAAATAAATGGTGTTTTACGGAGGGATTATTGGCTGAGTCAGCATCAAAGCAGAGGTTCACTGTATCAACTCCCATTCTTTCTAAAACAGGAAGTGCTAACCTCCAGCTGTTTACACCTGGAATTGATACAATAGTTGTGCCTACAATACTTAATTCTTCTGGATCTAAGAGCTCCTCTAACTTATCTGCAGCAATATCTCCTTTTAAAAGTCCTTCTCCAAGCCATGCAGTTTTGGCTTTTTTTAATTCACCTTTCCTCCACTTTTTTAGTTGGCCGGATGGTACGGAAATGTGTACCGGGAGCGGATTACCAGCTCCAGTCCCCCCCTCTTCATTAGCTGAAGAGAACCAAAAGTATTTCTGTCCTTTTGATACCTTAATTTCACCAAGATATTTCCCTTGATAGTGGACTTGTTTCGGTACACCTATTTCTAGTGAACCTTCCCAAAAGATCTCTCCTTCAATTAGAAATTGAACTTTATTTGGTTGCTCGGCCACTCTGGCCATAAAGGCTGCGTGTCTAGAGTCTAATACTGTGACAAAGTTCTTTACCTGGTCTACACGGTACTGAAAACCAACAATTTGGTTATACTCATTCCTTGCTGGTATTAAAAGTCCCGCATTGCCCTTCATTGTAAGGTACTTTCCATATTGACCGTCTCGTACAAAAAATCCAGGAACACCAACAAAATCATTATCACCTAAACGAGCAGCAATTTCTTTTACAGCTTGCCAAGGCTTCTCCGGGAATGATCTATAACCCCTTGCTGTAATTTGATCTTCTTTTAGCTGGCGTTCTTGTCCTTTAAGCATCTCCTTATGTTTAGGACTAACTGATAGACAATTTAGCATCGCTTGGAATATTCGATCAAGGTCTGCACTCACCTTTTTAGGATTGTCCGGTACATCAGGTATAGAACTAAAATCAATTTTTGGATAGTTTTTACCGTTAAGAAAATGTAAATGACCGGGTATTGCGCTATTTTTTGCCCAAGCTATGTCACTAGACACTCTGCAACACACCACCCGATTGCCATCTTCATGGATCATGCACATATTGGAATGACCACAGATATAGCAACGCTCTTTCATAAATTCATACCAAGGGCCCCCCTTTGCCGAAGTTCTCCTAAAATCTTTAGACATGCTATTCTCTCCCCTTTTATTAAATAACTGCTTTAAAGCGGGCTTTATTAATTGGTGGCATTACCGTTACAACTAAATAACCGTTTACTTTTTCTTGAGACAAAATCACCACAATAGGGTTATCATCCATATCCTTACCTTCTACCGTTAAAGTAGGGCATATTCGATTCAGCTTAATATTATGCCCCCTTTCAATACCGGTAACATTGCCGGTCAGAAGGCTGCGGACAATATCTTTTGATGTATAACCCCTTTTGTTCATTTGTTTCTTAGAATGACTCCCTAGTTGAATGTAGCCTTGTTTACTTAACAAAGTTTTTCTTACCTCTCGCATTGCAGTGACCTCAAACATTTATAATCCCTCCTCAAGAATTTTTGGCAAACAAAAAGACCTTTGGGGAAATGAATACACTTAAAGTGTTTGCATTTGCCCAAAGGCCTGTTATTTTTACTACACCTGCGAACGAAGTGTTGCAGAACATAAAAGTTAATACAAAGAAAATTATGAGGTAATCTTATCATATTAGACTTTTGATTTCCATATTAATCCACGTTGGATTTTATCTTTTACGTTCTTGATGGTGTGTATCATGCTTTTTGGGTTATCTGGTTCGATGCCAAACAAATGCATGGTTAAATTTTTATATCCGTCTTCCAATACCTGCTCTGCTCCCCTTTGTTTAATCAGAGGGTAATTCTGATACTCGTTGTTTATCATCTGATGATGCATATCTGGAATTGCAGCAATTATTGGGATGCCTAATCTTTCGGCAAGCTGCTCTTTTTGGGTAATGGAGTGATCGCGATGGAAAACTAGATGGCAGCTTATTCCCTTCTTTTCCAGCTGTTTAATATGATCTTTCCATTCAAGTACTTGATGTACCTGATTATTAACGAGAATCCATAACTCATTAACTGATGACAGTTGAGATTCGATAAAGTTCTCCAATTTTCCTGTTGGTAAATCCATTAAGAGGACGTCATTGAATTTCATGGCGTTGAAATAAAGATATAAGGATTTTTCATCCCATTCATATTTCATATCCTTTGCTGGGTTAACAGGATACCAGTTTACTCCCGCATACTCCCATTTTACGTCAGTGGGATTTATGTTTTCTTCAAATAGATAAGTGCTAAACGAATGCCAATTTTGCGGTTGTGTGGAATACTGTTTCAAAAGACTCTTAATACGGTAATTCGTACCCAGCATCTCTATAACACCGACAGATATCGGCATTTTCGATAAATACAAAGCAAAATTTATAACAAAAGTTGAAACACCTACATTCGTAATTGGGGACCAAATGGCAATCGTCTTTTGTGTTCTTGTCCTTTGCCAAATCGGGGGTGCTAAGCTCTCTTTTAGAATGAGGATTTTTTCTTCCCAATTCATGATATTTTTGTTGTCCTGGTTAGTTTCGGATACTTCCACAACATCTTCTTCCTGTTCAATCATTGTATTTTTATCCTGTATAACAGGATCTTTTTCAAATTGCTCATGAAACTCCGGAATGTGTTGCTTTCCAGTTACTTTAACCATTGCTTTTTGTCCTTTAAGCCAGGTCTTATAAGATAAATGATTTTCAAAACAAACAGCCTCTTTGCATGCATCGGGCTCACTACCGTTAAAACAGAAATATAGGATTTGCTCTAGACTTGGGTACCGTTCTTTATACTCCATTTCCTTAAATTCAAAATTTACAAAGGTATCTTCCAAAACAATAATTATTACCTTTGATGGTACATCCTCATAACTGGCTTCTCCTGTTGAGTACTCCAATTCCACTTGAATATAATCCGGATAAATTTTTGCAAGATCTGCAGACACAATCTCTTTTAAGCTTTCATCAACAATTCCGCTTAATAAATACATTGCCCGCTCCCATCAATTCTTTGAAATAATTGGTTAATGTTTTCTTCAAATTTTTTAGTCAGTGGAGTTTTGTAATTTAAGACTTTAGTTAAATAACTATTTGAACAGTTAAGAAGATGCGCTATTTCATGCTGCTTCTTCCCGGACCGTTTGATGACAATGGTTAAGGCTTCTACTTTCGTTTCTATTTGGATTTGACTTAAATCCATAGTAAATCCCCCTTTCAAAAAAAAACGCCCAAATTAGCCATCTACAATGGCCAAAATGAGCGTTCGTCACTTCTTATATTTATGTGAGATAAGTATATCACATTTAACATATTTTCCTAGTTATTTATTAAATCTGTTATAAACAACCATGGGGCACATCAGACAGAATAAAAAAGTTGAAACGTATAGTTTTTTAAGGATTTTCCCCTACTACTCTGATCAGAGCTCTGTTTTACTATTTCCTATGACACCGGCTATTTTGCTTATTCATCCATGTTGCTGGCGATTTTTCTCACATACGACCAGGACTTAATTTCCAGGAAGAATATTGAAGTAGCAAATCCCATGCTATACAATAACCTTACATACAAAAAAAGGAAGTGAATTGCATGAAAAAACTAAGTACCTTTCTTCTGACATGCGGATTAGTTGTTGGTCTATCTAGTGGTGTAAATGCGGAAGCTAAAACTTCTGTCACAAAAGTAAAAACGTACGAAAATTGTACCGCTCTGAACAAGGACTACAAGGGTGGCGTAGCTAGAAGCAAGAATGTAAAAAACAAAGGTGGCAAAACCCATTACAAACCTTATGTTTCAAAGGCCCTGTATGATGCCAACAAGAGCAAAGATCGCGACAAGGATCACATAGCGTGCGAACGTTAAAACTCACCAAGACCTTTCATTGACGATGAATAGGTCTTTTTAAATGCCAAAGAAGGCCTCAAAATATGAGATTTGGATTTAGGAAAAGTTTCAAAATAGCACTTGGTGTACGTTTGAACGTCAGTAAAAGCGGGGTCGGTGGTAAGGTTATTCACCAGTTGGACTTTGTAAAAACATACCCTCTTTGAGTACAAACGGAATAACCATTATACAGGTCACTTATGTAGGAATTGTGAAGTTACACAATCTTTTTCAAATGAGTTTAACCCTATAAAAATAGGGCAAAACAAGAACTGCAAATAAGAAGGAGGGATAGAGTGTCACGTGAACAGTTTCAAGAATGTATTGAAGAATGTCTAGCTTGTGTGAAGGCTTGTAATCACTGCTTTAATGCCTGTTTAGGTGAAGAAAACGTAAATATGATGGCGGAATGTATCAGACTTGATCGTGAATGTGCGGATATCTGTAGTTATGCTGCGGATGCCATGTCAAGAAACAGCCCATTCGCACAAGAGATATGCAGCCTTTGTGCACAGATCTGCGAAGCCTGTGGAAATGAGTGTAAAAAACATGATCACGACCATTGCCAGAAGTGTGCAAAAGCTTGCCTCCGTTGTGCTGAAGTCTGCCGTAAAATGGTGACCTAAAGGAAATCTCCACTCAGTATGAGTGGAGATTTTTACTTATATGGCAACCGTATAAATACTGTAGTTCCCTGAAGCGGATCACTAGTTATCCAGATTGTTCCCCCATGAGCCTCCACAAGTTGTTTGGATATGGTCAATCCAATTCCACTTCCTCCATATTTTCGATTCCTGGATTTTTCACTTCGGTAAAACCGCTCAAACACCTTTTTGACATCCTCAGCTGGGATGCCAATACCCGTATCTTTAATGGATATATGGGCGGCATTATTTTCTGTATGCGTTGATATAACGACACTTCCCCCGCGGGTGTAAATTTTAATGCATTCGTCAATAGGTTAATCAATACTTGAACCATACGTTTTTTGTCCAATAGCAGTTTGACATTTGCTGGATGGGGATATGTAAGACTAACTCCTTTTTGTAAATAGGACTCTATTAGGGGTTTAATACTTTGCTGTATGACTCGATCTAAATCCTCTGGTTTTTTTTCTAGCACAAAATCTGGAGCTTCAAGGGTGGTCAATTGCTCCAAGTCCTGAACCAAAAAAATTAGACGTTCGATCTCTTCCTTAAATGAATGAAAACGCTCAGGAGTAGCCTCAAAAATCCCATCCTCGACCGCCTCAAAATGGCTTTTAAGGGTAGCCAAAGGCGTTCGTAACTCATGGGCAATATCGCTGGTCATGTTCTTTCGTGCAGTCTCCTGCATTTCAAGTTGGGAAGCCAATTGGTTTAATGATTGTCCCAATTCTTGCAACTCATCATTTCCCTGAGTGTTAACTCTTACATGAAGATTTCCTTTTGCCATTTTTTCCGCTGCCATCCTCATCTGTACTAACGGTCTTGATAACTCTCTTGTTACAAAATAACTAATGATGCAAACCAGTATAAAGACTCCAAGAGAGGTCCATAAAATGGAGCCAATGACGGCTCTTTCAAAATGAAGTGTTAACGGTTTTATGGCTTTAAATTCGGGAGCATCCTTTTGAAACATTGAAAAATGATGATGAACTTCCAGCATGACGATCAGACTGGCAATAACGAGGATGACAGTGGCCACCAAAATAAAAATGATCGACAAGCGAGCATGCAGTCCTTTAATCTTCATAAGAAGTTCCTTTAAACTTGTAACCTACACCAAAAACGGTTTGTATGTAATGGGGGTTTTTAGGGTTGCTCTCAATTTTATGACGAAGGTTTTTAATATGCTGGTCAATCGCCCTGGTATCTCCCTCATAATCAAAGCCTAGTACTTTTTCCACGAGCTCATTCCTTGAAAACGTCCGTTTCGGATGCCTAGCAAAGACCAACAGAGTTTTATATTCATTGGGGGTCAGATTAACTTCAGTTCCCTTCAAGAACACTTCTTTCGAATTTGCATCAATGGTTAACTCTCCGTCATTATAGGAGATTCGCTCGGCAAGCAAATCATTATCATTAGACCTTCTTAAAATGGTTTTTACCCTCATCACCAGTTCTCTTGGGCTAAAAGGTTTCGTCATATAATCATCCGCACCCAAAACTAAACCGTTAATACGCTCCTCTTCCTTCACTTTTGCGGTTAGCATTAAAATCGGAATCGAAACCTCTTGCCTGATAAGTTGACAAACTTCTTCTCCTTTAATATCAGGTAGCATGAGATCTAAGATGACAAAATCAATGGGACTTTTCTTTATTTGTTTGATCGCTTCTTGTCCAGTTGAGGCCTCGATCGTTTGATAACCCTCGTTACGTAGGTAAGACGAAACAACTTCAAGTAATTTTGCTTCGTCATCCACAATCAAAATCGTTTTCATCGATCAAAATCCTTCCCAGCATCGTCTTATTTAATCCCATTATAAAGGAATAGCTAATGGAGTCCCTTATATTACACTCTTATCTTAACTTTGCTCCATACCTTCTTTAGATGAAAGCATTCAAGTATTAAGCTTAAAAGAGAGAATACCATCGTAAATCAGATGGTATTCTCTATAAAATGAATAAGCTTTATTAAGGTTGTAACTCGCCTTCAGTTACCCATTTATGATTCGTGACTTTTTCTCCGCCCGTTGTTGTTGTGTAATCAACCATATATACCGTTGTTTTTTCAGAGGAAACAATATCAGCAGTTGCCCCTTTCATTCCCTTCATATGATTCGCATTCAGTTTCACTTCTGTTCCAGCTTTTAACGTCTTATTTCCTGCATCCCTAATTTCCTCTTGGATGACCCATTTGTGATTTTCCACCCTTTTTCCACCAGTTGTTGGTGTATAGGAGACGACATACGCGGTTGTATCATAAGCACCGATGATCTTTGCTTTTGCCCCTTTCATTCCTTCCATATGGCTTGCTTTAATAATTGCTTGGCTGCCTACCTCATACTTTGGATTTATTGCTTCTTTTAACTCTTTGGGAACTTCACCTGAACCAGAATGGTTCATACCTTTATGGTTCATTTGGTTCATATCCTGTTTTTCATTTCCTTTTTCATCACTAGAACACGCACTTAAAGTAAGTGAGAGCGCAAGCAAAATGACTACAAATAAGCTGTTCTTTATGTTCATTTTATTTCCTCCTTTTAACCCATAAACCGAATATCTTTGTACTCTAATGAGGACATTATAAAAGGAAGTTATGAAGAAGTTATGAAGAAAAGACTGAAACATACTGTGTTTCCATTAACGCCTTTTTTGAAATTTTAGTTAGACACATATGAAATAAGATGACCCTTTAGAAGGGCCATCTTTTTGAACTCTTTTGGCTTAGATTGTTTATTATTTATTACTTTTGATAATATCGAAAATTTTCTTGGCTTGGTTTCAATCAACCCAGAGAATCCATCTTTACCTTGACCATTGGCATACACATTTACATCTTCACACGTTGTTCTACCTGTAAATGATCGTTTATTAAAAATTGTTTCAATGGCATCATCTACTTGCGTCGGCATCCTTAATGGATTGATTCACTTGGTCAGTTAAATCCAGATCAATGTACTTCTTCAAAGTAGTTTCCACATCCGCACCTGCTAAGATTTACGGACCATGAAGTCAGGTGTTCGTTTTGCTGTTTTAATTGCATCTGTTTTCCAATTATACTCTCCGTTAGATCCTATGGAATTATATGAAGTTATTAAAAACAAAATGATAAAAACACTTTCAAATGGATATTTAACGTGTATTTTAAAAGTTAGTTCAACCAAAAGGACCTCTGGATAAAAGGTCTTTTGTAATTTACTTTCCTATCCTTGTCATTAATTCAATAATTGCTGTTAATAAAAATGGACCTTCTAAATAGAAGGTCCATTGATGAAATTATCAAATTGGTTGATAATGCAACGTCTCCTCTATTCTCGCGAGCTTTATTTGTATATCTACCTTATCACCGTGTCGATCTTTCATCATATTATATAAATTTTCAACTAGGATTCTTACTTCATGATCTGCTATTTCTTTAGTTAGATTTGCTGTAAGAATGATTTGTCCTCTTGTAACTTTTGTATTTTCATTTTCCATATAAAACGGCAGCTTATTAATACTAATCTCAACTTCCTCTTTTGAAAGGGAAATCACGTTAATCTCACCAATTTGACGTTTTGTTTCGTAAGTGGACCAATAGTTAATTTCCCAAACTTCTCCTTTATCATGAGCGGCTATACACGATATGTACTTATCCGGATCGAGGAATAAGCAATCATCCGTTCGAGATATGATTCCTACTTTATTTTTATCAGCTTTCGGCTTTAAATTCCTCTTTGCTCTTTCTTCCAAGATGAATTTATACGCTCCATACGTTACTATGTCTTTTTTTGTTTGAAACAGGACTTTTTCTACAGAAGAGTACTGAACAAGCAACCAGGTCTCAAACTCAGCAGTTTCACCATGAGATACAATCTGTAATAACTCATTACTAGTATATCCGTTAATAATGCTAAATGTTTGTTCTTTTAGGATTCCTTCTGTTTGCATAAAGAACTGATCTGGAAATATAGCAGTTGGATCCTGAAGAGCAGTCTTAGCGATATAAAACCCTTGGAAGAACAAATCCGTTGAGTAATTATAGAATTTTTCGCTGAATTGATCTCTATCTGGTTTCTCTTTTATAGTTTTATAGAATTTCTGTTTATAGAAGTTATAAGAATGATTGTATTCTTTGATAAATTCCTTATCTTCGTTAAAGATATTGGTAAGCTCCCTTTGAACTTCTAAGTAAAGTGCAAACTCCTCTTGATTTAAATTCTTCTTTTCTATAATCATTTTTATTCTCTCCTTATATTGAAGCCTGTCATTTATTTGCTTTCTATTCTAATTGGAGGAGCTGGTCTATTATTTATAAACTTCCATGTATCCTGCTCCTGAATCATTGAAATGATAAATGTTTGTGTTTTGTTTAGTGAGTCACTAAATTCCAAGTAAAAGTAACCATCTGATGCACTTATTACAGGCTTGGTAATCTTATAATTGCTCGGTATAAAACCACTTTCTTTTATGGTTTTTTGTACTTCATCAATAAAAGAATCCGCATCTTTATTCTTTAGAAATTTTTTGCTTATTTTACTATCTCCGTAGGACTCCAAAAACGCCCTATATTGCGCCGAATGAATGTTTTGGGTATAGAATTCAAAAAGTATCTTTCCTGTGAACTGAGCGAACTCGACAGGGTCAGAATAGGATTGTCTTTGCTTTCCCTTGTTTGCAATTTGTTCTGCCTTTTCTTTAGGTACTTCATCCACAACTTGATTAATAGGTTTTTCCATTTTCTTATATATTTCATTTTCTTTTTTGGTTTGTTCTTTTGACAATTTATCTTTTTCATTCTCTGATAACTTTTTATGTACTTCAGCTGCTGTATGCTTGGCCAATTCTTGTTCCATTTTATTGTTAAAACATCCAGACAAAAAAGCTAAGCTGCCAATTGCAGCAATTACGATAACCCTTTTTCCGCTTTTCATATGGTCACCCTATATTTTTGGTATTGTAAATGCTTCTTATCTATCAGATTGGAAAAAAACGTACTGTGTAGTATGTTTGTTCTTTTTCTTACAGAACGGTAAAGATCTTCGGTTATCATGAGTTTTACTCCTACGGTTGATAACACTACAGGAGTATTTAAATGTGAAAACAAAGAAAAAATCAGATTCTTTTTATGTTCTTTATTTATAGTTGTTCTAATGGCGATGCCGTTTGTCATTCTTTTCCCGTATATATTTGCCCAAAGTATAATTGAATGAAAATCGATCTGTTTACTGCTATATATTTTCTTATCACCTTCGTACCATTCTGAATACAACAATTTGAACTGATCGGTTTCTTCCTCAATGATTAATTCAGAACGATTTAATACTAATTTCCTCTCCATCCCCTTCCCTACTATCGCTCTAATGTAATCAAGCATTTCTTCATTAAACGGAAGTCTAAAAGACAATTTTCCATTTACATTCAAAAATTCACCTTCTCCCAATAAACCTGCAAGAATTATTTGAGTTAATCCAGTAGGATGCATTTTTACCCCTCCAAAAAAAGCCCCTAAACAGAATCACCATCTTAAAGATGAGATTAGTTTAGGGGCTTCCCTTTTATTTTACATTTAATTACTTATATCTTATACGCTACTAATTGATTTATCAAGAAGTAATGGAGTCTGGCTCCAGGTAGGTTATTTGTTTACATTCATTTGCGAGAATGACAGCAGATGCGGTTTCAATCCCCATTCTACTTGCAATTTCTTCTATGGTTAATCCCTCATGGGTTAATAAATAATGAGCATATGCAAACCTAATATCATTGAGATTAAATTGAGGGACATTAAAATTCCTAGCAATCACTCTTAAATTAGAATAGATCGTCATTTTATTAACAGGATTTAAGGTTTCATTTTCTCTTTCTTTTGTAACAAATACATATGGAGAGTCATTAAACTGTGCTTGATTGTAATATTGCAAAAAGTAATCTGATTCTATTTCATTCAAAAAGATTGTTCTCTTATGGAGTCTAATCACTAACCCTGATTTCTCATAAGAGACATCATCTTTAATGAAATGAAAATCCGATGGCCTTAACCCATAAATAGAACAAATTAATATAGCTTTTCTTAATGGTGAGTAATCAACTCTTTCGAGTGCTTTGCTTTTCAATTCTTGAAATGCCTTATAGGACAAGATGGGTTTTTCCTCTTTTTTTACTTTGAACCTTTTTATTTTTACCATTGGATCATAAGGGATTTTATTTATCTCCCAGAGATAGTTAAAGAAGGATTTTAATATAGAATGTATTTTATTAATGCTGCTCTCTTTAATAGTGGATTTTTTAAAATTAAAATACTCTCTAATATGATCCGCCTTTATTTCATGCAGCTCCACTGAGCGATTGTAAGTTTGATCTAGGTAAGAGAAGAAATAATCAATTTGCCGCACATTTTCGTCTATTGTAGATTCACTTTTTTTATGTTGCATTAAATACTGTGAATAACCAAATTGCATAACATCCCTTCCCCTCTTACAAACTTATATATATTTTAGCATTAATTTCAGCATTATACTTTGATGTATGTTTACGTAATTTGGTAGATTTATTATAATGTGTTGGTAATTGTTTTATTTCTTAAAAATATTTTTCAGTATTATAATACTACAAGATACTGCTACGAACTAATTGAATTTATTGGACATAAAAAAGAACTTGTACGTTATCTTGTACAAGTTCTAATCTCTTTTAATGAGAAATTATCGTAATAAACAAGGCTATTGTTAAGTTAACAACCGCTAATCCTACAATAGTTTTATCCATTCTCTTTTGTACTTGCTGGCTAAAATAACCTAACATAATATCCCTCACTTTTTTAATTTTACATTTTTTTGCAGTTTATATTAGGATGAGATATATCACAAGTTTTTTTTCGATAAAATAAATCAGGCACCATGGTGAGTGTCGTTTTTATTCATATTCTTTTTTTAGTTTCTCCTCGAAGTTCGAATCTATATATCTTCTAATAAACAGCTCTTTTTTATATAGATCCTCCTCTACCTTAAAGAATCCAACTTTTTTAGTTCTCTCAGACTCAGGCTCTTCTTTCCACTTCTGCTCCGCCTCATCTTTTAATAGAGTTTCTATACGCTTGATTGTTATAATTTGCTCCAAGCGGTTCTCCCTCTCTTTAGACGGATCATTTAAATTAGTTATCAAAGTCTTTAAACCTTTCAAATCTTGTAGATCATTTTTTACAGTAGCAATGTCATTTGTTAGGTTCTCCGCTGCAGGTAATTGCGCGGGTTTATTATCCACTTTCTCTTCTATTGATTTGAATCTAGTCTCCATATATTGAATCATGTTTTTAAATAACTCTTGATTTGATTCTTGTAACTTCTCTAATGTAGTTTCATTCATGGTTGCTATTTCATTACTGGTTGGTCTGCTTTGTGTGTAATTCGGTTGATTTTGTACACTTTTTCTAAATGTCGTAAATATCTTTCGTATAGCGTTAAAGTTTAGTCCCTCTTCTTTGAGATCAGCTATCTTTCTAAGCTGGTCAATATCGTCTTGGGTATAATACCTGTTCTGATTGGAATCCCTATTAATTCTAAGGATCCCCTCCATCTCTTTTTCCCATTTCCTGATTGTACTAGTTGATAGTTCTAATTTTTCAGCTACTTCCTTAACAGTATATATTTGTTCGTTATAACTTTCCTCTACTCTATCATTCTGCATTTCATCAATATGTATATCTCTTCGATCGCTCATTTTCTAACCTCCTCAAGGTTGTTAGCAGCTAATAACCTAATTATACCATGAAATACAAGGGCTTGTATGCATTTAAACAATACCCTATCGTCTCTATTACAATCCCCTCTTTCATAAAAAACAATTAAATTACTAACCTTTTATACTTCGCATTACAACAGCTTATTAATCATTAAATGAACCCTTTTATCTTGTAGTCCAATACCCTTTACCACACCTTACAACTAGATTGTATGGATCATCCAGGGTTCAGGAGAAATCAATCTTTTACATTCAAAAATCAAGGCCTTCCACAATCAAAAACAAGGTATCACTTCATACGTTGCACATTCTAATCCAACGTATTTTTATTTAGTGTATAATCTATTAGATGTGGAAAGTTAACGTATTAGTTTTTGCGTGACAACGCATTGGATTTCTACTAACAAGGAGGTTGTACGATCCATACAACCTTTTTGCACGGATCATCCGGAGTTCAGGTAAAACAATCCTTTATACTCAAAAAAACAAGGCTTTCCACAATAAGAAACAAGGTATCACTTCATACGTTGTACATTCTAATCCAATGTATTTTTATTAAGCGTATAATTCGTTAGATAACAAAAGATAATGTTTTAGTTTTCACGTAACAACGCGTTGGATAGTCGCTAGCAAGGGGGTTATACAATTCATACAACCCGTTTGCATGGATCAGTCAAGGTTCAGGTAAAACAATCTTTTATATTCAAAAAACAAGGCCTTCCACAATAAAAAATAAGGTATCGTTTAATACATTGCACATTCTAATCCAATGTGTTTTTATTAATCGTATAATTCGTTAGATTTGAAAAGTTAATGCCTTAGTTTTCGTAAAACAATGCGTTGGATTATCGCTAACAGTGGGGTTGTACGATTCATACAACCCCAATACTACACCATATTATTTACCAAAGGTATACCTTTGGTAAATAATATATAAACCTTGTATTTATCTTTTGTAGACAACCTAGTAATAATAGGTTAATATGAGAAAAGAAATTACTTTCTATAGGGGAGGAATTACAATGCATTTAAAAGTAGGTAATGACAATGGGAATTCTGAACAAGATATCATCATTGAGGGAGAGTTATTTAAACAACCAAATGTGTATTCTCTGGTTTTAAAAGCACCTTGGAGTGATGATACTAAGCCGGAAAGTTTAATCCCAAATATCATGAAAAATTTAGTTGTAAGTATTGAGTCACCAGCTACTTCAATGAGCAGCGCAACATATTACATAGGTGAGTTCGCATTAAAAAGCGGAGAGCCATTAACCACATTTAACGTGGGAATTGAGAAAAAACATACTTCAGATCTTCCGATTATCAATACTTTAGGTGTAATTGCCGGGTATGCAGTAAAAAGAACATATGAGGAAGATAAACAAATTCCAGAAGTGATTAATTTGACTGTTGATATGTCAACGGCTTTACCAATTGATGATTGGGATAGAGATACATCACAAACATTCATTGATCGTTTCACTAAAGGGGAGCATAGAGTTTCTGTTTATTTAGGAAGTACAAGCGTATTAGTCCGAATTAAATTTGAAGCAATCTACGTTATGCCAGAGGGAACACCTGTTATTTTTGCTTTACAGAAGAACTTTAAAGATGAAGGAAACGTGTGGAGAAGCGATTCGATTTTTGAAGACTTTAATAAAAAATATGATGTAGCAATCGATGGATCATATTTTAAAAATATTAAAGCCGCACACGTGGATATCGGGGATGGCACTACTGACTTGCCGATTACAGAAGGGTTAAAGTTCCTTACAACCTATAAAAAAGGAATTAATAAAGGAGTAGGGCACGCTATTCAAACTGCAATTTCTCCGTTTGAAAAAGATACCGGCCTTATTAATATCGAGAGACAAGAGTATTCAGAGATTTTAAAGGATAAAAAACATAAGTACCATCAGGATGCAACAAAGTATTTCATGATCGGTAAGATACAACAATCTAAAGAAATTGCTGGAGAATTATTGAAGCAGTTGAACAAAGTAAGAAACGATGTTGATGTAATCCTTGTGTACGGAGGTGGAAGCATAGCCATGCGTGACGCTCTGTATAACATTTTAGAGCAAACAGCTGAGGGAGCTCGTACAAAATTATTTTATGTTCCCCAAGAACATGCAGTTACACTAAACGCAGAAGGACTGTACTTGTTTGTAACCAGTAAGATCTTTGCAAACTATAAGAAGCAACTAAAGGAAAAAGTTAAGAATTAAGAAAAGGGGGAGTAGTGTTGTCTAAGAAAGTAAGAAAGCCTAAGGAAGCGGGAGGCATTGTTACCTGGAAACTCAAACAAAATGAACCCCAACTTATTCTTGACTGGCTAAATCAACAAGACAATGTAATGGACTCCCTACGGTTCCTGGTAGAACAAGAGATTGTTACAAATGGGATTAGGAATATGCAATTGCATATTCCTTCATCCCGATCTCTAGAACATTACAATGTCAGTGAACAAATACCAAATGCTTATATCTCTAAACCTCAAGAAGGTATGAGAAAAGAAGGTAAAGAGCCAATTCAAGAGAGAGGTACTGAAGAACCGGCACGCGAGGTTGCAGCACCAAAAGATGAAAGGCCAGAAGAATCACACAGTAAAATGACTAGCAACAAAGAACCAAAACCAATTGAAACTTTACCCCAAGTTAAAAAGCAAGATACTGAACAACCAGAACCCGTTGTACTAACTAAAGAAAAAGAGACCGCTAAAACAGAAGAGGACGGACCGTCCTTTGATGAAGAGAGCTGGTTAGATTTTTAACAAAGTCCAATCTTAAATGATTTGGGCTTTTTATTATATAGGGGACGGACTAAGTAAATAAATGACGTACAGTACGCCTTTATCACACATCTAAAAGAGATTAAAGACTAATCTGTTCCCGAATGTCAGGGGATTAAAGATCTCTATCCATTCGATCTAATATTACTTTAATTGCATTAGCAAATTGGCCCGACTTAACTTTTTCAATAAAATCACAATAAAGAATGGTAAGCAGCTTTTCTACTGTAAAATCGTGTGATGGGTACTGTGTAGCAAGGTCTTGCAGTAATACTTCACCCCTTAAGATCAGCTTTCTTTTCGCTGCAAAACGTAATAAGATGGCATCCAGGGGTTTCTCTGTTGTTAATACATCATAGGGTTCATCCTGAAGGGTAGTTAGGTTTGTTCTGTATTTGATAACTTTTTTAACAATAGGTTTGGTTGAATAGGTATTGCTCTCTGACAGTAGGCGGTAAACATCATTTAACTGTCTATGTCTAATTTCCTTTAAAAAATCTGTATATAACCAGCCTAATAAATGTATTGAAGTAAAATCTTCTTCCATCTCATCAGCTACGTCAGAGCAGAATATTTCACCCCGTAAATAGATTGATTTTGGAATCTCAACAGACAAGATAACATTTGTATTTTTCGTCATGCTGCTTAAGGCTTTGCGGATTAAGCTATTTTCATACATGTTTTGCATTTCTTGGCCGAGTATATTCTTTGCACTAAATTCCTTCACTTAAACTAACCTCGCTTTCGAACATTAGTTGGTTAAAAAAGATCCTGTGAGCCGCTTTTCTTACACTACAATCCCACTCAATTGCTAATTTGAAAATCTGATTATAAATTTCCTTCTGAACTTTGGCATGAACGATTATTTCAGAATCCTCATAACGGAACTGTTGAAAATTGCAATGACGAAGCCCTTTAGTCAAAATTGTGGTTCCAATATACGTTAATGATTTGTTTTGTTTATTTCCTAATAATCTAAGCCTTCCTTTAAGTTCATGGCTTATAGGAATTCTGATATCATGCTTGGCATCTATTCGCTTTTTCCTTTTTTGTGTTGGAGGTTGATCTAGCTGCTGAGAATTTCTTAATACCGGGCGAGTGGTTTTAAACATCGGATTCAAACTGCTGGACATATACTTCCCCCTTAATTCTGGTTTTCAATTGAGGATTATCTCTGGGTTGGTTGGTCAGTTGGTCATAAAAATATATGAAGGGAGGGGGGCTTGTATGTATAAATCATGTAAACCTGGAGAGGATGTGATTAACGATTAAAGGTAGGAGTGAGGGAAATGAGCAACACAAAATCTGGAGTGAACAAGAAGGATCTAAAAAGCTTTGGCCAAAAGGCTAAAAAAAGCAATGCATTTAAAGAAATAAAAACATCAATAAAAGGTAAGTAAAAGGTATACCTTGTATATATATATTTTTATGGTTGATATTATATAAATCTTTTATTGACCAAAGGTATATATCTACCATAAACAAATGAATAAAAAAGAACAGAATTACTTCAATCCACAGTTTTAAAGTTTAACTTTAAATGTACTGGAAATCGAACTCATACTCGGGTATGAAATACCAATCTCGAATAATAAATGAAAGCACGGGCCGACATAGTTAAAGTATGTCGGTCCGTGTGTGTCACTCCGACCGACACACTATGTTGTATGAAGTTCCTTATCAATACTGTAAAAAATGAAGTCTTATGTTATTATTAAAAGCTCAACTTTTACTAGTTCGGCGTAGTGTAAAATAAGCATTTTTAAATACTGTAAAAAAAGACTATTTTCATGAAAAGAGAACGACCGTCTTTAAGAAAATAAGAGTCGACTAAATAACTCCTTAAAGGTGTGTTTTTATTAAATTGACACTCTTTTAAAACTGTTTATAATTGGAATTGTAGAATTAAATAATGAGACTGAATGAATCAGCGAGCGAATCCTTTCTAAAGGGTTTGTTCGCTTTTTTTTGTTAGAGGGGGGTAATTCTTATATTTTTAACGGTACGGAGTAGTAAGAGAGGGATACATTTCAAATCATCTGAATTAGAGCTTCTTGCCCATTTGGAACAGCACCGTTTACTTACTACCAAACAGATCACTCGTTATTTGCAAGCAAAGGAACCCTATCATACCGATTCGGTATTAAGACGTCTTCGCAAGTTTACAAAGTACAAAATCCTCATTAAATACCAACACACTTTTGCAGTAAGAGGATTTAATTTCTCATTTAATTATTACCGATTAGGTAAGAAAGGTGCAGAAATACTGGTTAGTGAGGGATATTTGCCAGTAGACTTTAATACCGGCTCTGTTGCTCTTGCTAAAAAAGGAAATCCTATTCATTATTTAGCAGCCCAAGAAATTGTAAGTCATACTCTTGAAAAAAATCACAATAAGTTTGCAATTGAATCGATAAATCCTTTTTATACCAAATATTTCGATTCAGATTATCCGCAGAAAAGTAAGTTGTTAGTTTCTCCGGACTGGATCTTAAAAAAGGACAATATGTATATCAATTTGGAAATCGATAACAACACTGAGACTCTGGGTGTTCTGGAAGAAAAGGTATCCAGGTATCTAAAACTGAACAAACAGGATCAAAACAAACATACAGTAATGATTTGCTTTGTCGATGAATCTTTTCATACAACCAAGCGGCCACAGAAAAGAATCAAAAACTTAAAAAACAAATTATTAAAGGGAGAAATAAGCGCGAATTTGAACTGTCTAATACTCCCTTTGGAGAGGTCTTATAGCAGGCCATATCAGCTAATGAATGATTTGCCATTTGATTCATCTAATCGAAGAATGTACATGGAAGAAGTGCTTTTGGAAACACTTAAGAGGCAGAGCAAGGTTCACTATCCATTTGAATGTGATCAGTTGGCGGATGAGGAACAAATATTGTCCTACATAGAAAAGGAATATGGAGCTCGTCCCGATCTCCTGTATAAAGAAATCACAGCACAGGGAGTAAGGATATATCGAATGGGGATGATGATGCGCGAGGGAGATATTTATTGCCTCTATAAATTAAAATTGTTCTCCAGGCTAATAAATGAGAATAGTTTTTTGGACCACTTAGGAATAAAGATTGCGGGTATGTATGCTTGTTATTCTACGAAAGACGAATTATTGCATGATATTTTAGGTGACCCGCTTCCCTTTGTTGAATTTACTGCGCTTGAAGAAATTAGCTCTTGGAACAACCCCCCAAAGTTTTATACTTACAACGCTAATAAAGAAATGGAGGGGTTTGTGTATGAACGAAAAGTTAAAACGTAACGCTCCTTTGCTCGTCATTACTATGCTTTTTGCAATATCAGTCTGGTTTTTATTGAGAGCAATGATTAAATATATCCTTCTATTTATGATTCCACAAAATGACTCAATGCCAATACTCCCGCTAATAGGGAACGCTGCTAAAAGATCGCTTGTTGAACTCATAGTATCAACGTTTCTATTTATCGCGGCATGGGCATTAGCAACCCGCATTACTCATTATCAAAAAATACTTTGGAGATGGATATTCTTAGTTAACATGGTGGCGGGTATAACATTTCAATATGGATGGAATGCAACAGCACCGGTTTACTCAAAACTTCTTCCGTATTTCTTTGGGAATATGGAGCGAATTGAGGTTAATACATCTAGCTTTCTAACGCCAGAACTAGTTCAAGTGATTACAGGAAACGTAAGAAACCTCCAGCTACTTATACTGGCTTTACCAGGAATCGCAATTGGTATTGTCCTCCTTTGGCTAGGAAAAATGGTAAGCCAGCACCAAATGGATTTAATTGAACTATTTAAGGAATGGGAATATAAATCGGACAAATTAGGAAACTTCTTTCGACAGCAAGAGAAAGAGAAGTGGCCTGATGTTCAGTTAGGTAAAAGTGAAAGTAACGGAGAAATGGTAGTTTTAAAAGGGAAAGACAGAGCTCTGAATAAACTGATTGTCGGAAGTATCGGTACTGGTAAAAGTGCTGCCTTAATGCTTCCGATGATCAATCAAGATTTACACCATATGACGCGAATGATCAACTCATTCAAAGCGGACCGTACAGAAGAGGATTATATTAGTCGAGTTCAAGGGATGCACTTAAACGGCATGTCCATTATTGATCCATCTAATGAGCTTTGTAAGGATGTTATGCAGCTGGTAAAAGCTCACCAGATACCTGAAGAATCCGTTTTCTATATTGATCCGACGAATCCGCATACACCAAGTATAAATCCCATGATGGCCCCCGTGGATAAAGTAGCTGAGATATTTACGGAAGTTATCGCGGGATTAGGTGAATCTTCCGATTATTTCTTTGAACAAAGCCAGCGGGTTCACTTGAAGCATTACATTTACCTATGTAAATTACATGAACCTGGAAAAGAAGTCACTTTTGATGATTTAATTGATATGTATAACGATCCGCAGCTCGTTTACCTTATGCATTTACAGTTAAAGAAGCAGCTGCCAACCAACATTTCAGAAATTGAGGATAGAGACGAACGTAATCATTGGAAGATTGTAAAAGGTATCTCTGATTGGTTCGAGGCAAGTATTGGAGTTGAGACAGTACGAAAAGGGCCAATGGAAGTCCCGCTCTTTATTGAAGATGAAAGCAGTCTATATTTTAAGGATCCAAAAGTATATGACAAGAAAGCAGAACATGTCGTGGGTTTGCGTAACATTCTAAACGACATGGCCGCGAATATCCTTTTACGTCGCGTCCTGTTCGGAAGATCAGACTTTGATTTTGATAAACATCTAGAGTACGGAGGAATCCTCCTTCTAAATACCGCTCTTGGTGAACTAAGCGCATTATCATCTGTTCTAGGTAAGTTTGTATTATTGTCTTTACAAAATGCCGTATTCAGAAGAACACCAAAAACATCAGCTTATCATCCCATCTACGTGGATGAATTCCCAGAGTACATTAACCGGCAATTCGCTAGTTTCCCGGCCCAAAGTCGTAAATATAAGGTTATCGTAACAGTTGCTACTCAAACCCTGGCTCAGTTGCAGCTTAAGTATGGAGCAGACTTTATGCAAACCTTACTTGGTACGCTTAGAAACAAATTCGTTTACGGTGATGCGAACGAACATGACTCTAAGTTGTTTTCCTCCATCTTTGGAGAGAAGATTACGTATACGGAAGCGGAGTCTGAACAACAAGTATCTGCTCTCTTCGATTCACCGAGCAGAAGGGGAGGCAGCTCGTATACGCAGACTAAAGAAGCCATACTTTCTCAAAATGATTTAATTTACTTAAAAGAGTTCCGATGCGCGGTGAAAATTGTTTCTGATAACCGCCCTATGCCAGTGCAAGTGATTAAGGCGAACTTTGTTCCTCAAGAAGAATTTGAGGAAGCTAAAGTGGAAGTCAACTACGAGGCTGGCCAACATTGGCTCTCTATCCGTAATGCCGGCTTACAAGGGGACCGGCAGCAAGATATCTTAATCGATCCTATACCAACAGAACAAGATATCATTGATGCCTGGATGATTGACACTTCTCTTGAGCAACAGCAAGAAGAGAAAAAGGAAGAGACTGTAGTTGAAGTGATTGACGGTAAAATTCAGATTCTACCATTACGTGACCCTGATCAAACCAAGCCAAGTAGCGAGATAAAAATCGGGGAAACAAAAGTAGTCAAAGGAAAGGCTCAAATAAACGATAATATGGTTCCATTGTTTAGGGTAGAAATAGAGGAATTTACTAGAGCTCCAGTGCATGTAGAGATAGAACAAGCCCCTGCAATCGAAGATGATCCTGTAGAGGACGATGATACTTTTGTTCCTGTATTTAATCCCAATTCAGTGATAAATGAGTCTGCTACTCGACACACGCACATGGATCTCCAAGAAGAAGAGGATGAGGAAGAAGATATAGTTGATTTCTTTGTTGCAGCTAATCGATTAAAAAGTGATTTGTCCCAAAATGATGAGAAACAAGTTAGAAGAAGTGACCTTACAGGTTCAAAGAGTCATAGTATTGCTGAAGAATTAAGCAAGCATCTAGAAAATGATTAACCAAAAAAGCGACAGTTGTCGCTCTTTTGGTTTAGCTACTATTACAGCAAACTTATTAATCACTCTATTATCCTCCTTAACTGGTAAATATAGAGATTAACAATATTTTCTATTTTCACTATTGAGTCATTAAAAGTTCATATATTTAATGAAACGAGTAAGCAAATATTGAGATGATGTATAACATTATTTTTATATAGAATATTTTCACTAATTGGTATAGAATTACAGTTGGATAATGACACAAGGGGGATAAAAAATTGAATAAAATCAAGCAAACACTTGTAGCAGCAACCGTTTTAACTTCAATGCTAGTCTCAAGCACGCCTACAACGGCAGCCACTAAAACTACATCCGTCCATTTTATTGATGTAGGGCAGGGGGATTCCAGCTACATAAAAACTGCAAATGGTGATGATATCATCATTGACGGCGGGAATAAAGATGGCAGCGATGTAGTTGCTTATCTAAAAAAACAGAAGGTAAAAGATATTGAGGTGATGGTGGCCACTCATCCGGATGCCGATCATATTGGTGGCTTAGATGAAGTGTTAAAGGCTTTCAAAGTTAAATCGGTTTACGCTCCTAAGATCTCTCATACTACCATAGCCTATAAAGAATTCCTTACGGCCGTTAAGAAGGAAGGCGTAAAAATTAAAACCGCTTCAAAAGGAGTTAAGGTGTCGCTTAAGGGCGTTTCCGCTACATTCGTTGCTCCTGTTAAATCCTACAGTAAGAGTGATTTAAATAACTGGAGTGCAGTTTTACGCTTAGTCCACGGGAAAAAATCCTTTTTGTTTACTGGTGACGCAGAATTTAAATCTGAAACAGATATGATCGCTTCTAAGCAAACCCTACAATCTACTGTTTTGAAAGTCGGACACCATGGAGCCAAAACGTCTACAAGCTCCGCCTTTGTGAAGGCTGTAAAGCCCCAATACGCGGTAATTAGTGTAGGAGCGAGGAATAACTATGGTCATCCAACAAAAGACGTACTGAACCGCTTAAAATCAGCTAAAATTTATCGAACGGATCAGAAGGGTAGCATTGTGTTTACAACAAACGGATCCTCAATGTCTGTGAAAACCCAAAGGTAATGGCCGGGATTAAAGGGATAATAGATCGATTTGAAGGGGAGTACGTCGTTGTAGAAATCAATGGGTATACAAAAGACTATTTACGTTCTACATTTCCTAAACAGGCGAAACCCGGGGACGTTGTTTTTATTGAAAAGGATAAAGTAACGATTGATAATAATGAAACAGATAAGCTGCGGAAAGAAATTGAAGACTTAATGGATGATGTTTGGGATGATTGATTAGCAAAACAAAAGACACTACCAAATGGCAGTGTCTTTTGTTTTCAGATTAAACCCTACTAAATATACGGATCATAACGAACGTTTGTTGTCGAGCATGCAGCTAAAGGATTCTTTTAGATCCTATGTACAGATAAGCTCATACCAAAGTGGAAAGCGGAGAGGAAAACCTAGGCGATAAAGAGTTTTTTTGTTACATTAAGGTTATTGGAATTAAATTACATCTATGTCCATCTCTCAAAACCTATACTGATAAGTAAGAGGGGAAAACAATGAATTTATTATCCATAGAAGAAAGAGATCAAATGCTTTCTAAGTTAAATGAACAACAAAAGCATTTTCTTTTAGAGAGAGTAAAACGAGGCAAAAAAACCGTGTTTGCTAACGAAATGGCTTTAGATAAGGGATATTTCATACCGGATAACGCTGAGATTGAAGAAATTGAACATTTATTGGATGAATGGATTCTTGAAGACTATATCGACAACGGATTTATAAATTTGGAGACACCTTGTGAATGTGGCCGGCCATTAAGATATCAATATATCGTAAAACATAAACTGACAGGTGATATAAGGCGTTTTGGTATTACGCATTTTGAAGAACACACTGGAATAAGAGCAGAAGTAGTCAAGGCCATAAAAAGTGGTTTTTCAAAGATCGATTATGAAATGGACGAGCTCCTTGAAAAATTACAAAAGGGATGGTCTTTAAACCAGGAGATACAACTGCCAACGAACTTTATCTTTCCTGCAGACATTCAAGAACATTTGGATGCGGAAATACCCTTACTTAATCGTCAGATCAAGAAGCTTAAACAAAAGCTTCAATCTTATCTAGATGATCAGCTGCTGAAACAGCAGAAAGAGAGAGAGTCATACGAACAGGATTTAACTTCAGAGGATCCCTATTTGAATGAAATAGATCAATTTAGCTTTGAGTTTTTTGAAGAAGATAATAAACAAGATTCCATACAGCGAGAAGCAGTTAGGATCCAGGAGTTCTCTATTTCATTTGGTTACCAAGAGGCAATTCGATCCTATCTAGAAAAGGGTATAACCAGTACGAGAATACTATGTGAACTCTTAATAAAGGAACATCACGCTCCTAAGGATCGTTATATATCGGGCAAACCAAAAATTTATTCTGAAGTTTGTTTTTACCTGGAGTCTCTTTGTTCACTCGGAGAAGTAAAATTTATCTCTAAAAAAGATCAAGAGGACCGATTGTATTCAATGAAGGTTAGTACACAACACCTAATCAATTAAAAGGAGAGATGTCATGAAGGGCACAGGAATAGTTAGAAAAGTTGATGAGCTTGGTAGAATTGTAATACCTATTGAGTTAAGAAGAGTATTAGACATCGAAATTAAAGACGCAATGGAAATTTACACTGAAGGGGACCTCATTATTCTTAAGAAACATTCCCCAGAAAATGCCTGTGTTATTACGGGTGAAATTAATCCTCAAAACAAGGAGTACGGTATTGGAGGGAGGAGTTTCGTATTAAGCCCTAAAGGTGCTGAGATATTGCTTCAAGAAATTCAAAACCAAACTGATAATGTACCGGTGAGTAAGTAACAAAAACCCCTTAACTCTTTATGTTAAGGGGCCATTTACTTTTTTTAGAGCTTTCTTAATTTTATTAAAGGATTCTTGTAATTCAATAACATCTGCATAACGGTTCTTCAAATTGCTTTATTTATAAATTGGTCTAGAGCTGAATTCTGAAAGGATACAGTGGTAGTTTTACCGATGAAAATAAATGAGATTAATCTTGTTAAAGCTTAAACCTCATGCCTAATTTCATACTGATCAATATATGTAAGAAAATTTATTTTGACAAAAAACGCCAAATCATTTACTTTAAAGGTAAGTAAATATTGAGATCGGGATTACGGAATGACTCCGAATCTATGAAAGCAAATGCGCTGCAGCTGCTTTCTAGGTTCGGAGTTTTTTTGTTTTCTCAACAGTAAAGGAGGCCTGGATGAGAATTAGTCAATTGATCCTCAAACCTAAGAAGGTTTGCCCTTATATCGTTAAATCGACCAAATACACATTATCTTGGAGGAAATAAGCATGGCAACTTGGACTAGTGCTGATCTTGAGAGATTAGCGGAAATTAAACGTAATGGAGAAATTACAAGCGGGATTATCCGCTCTGTTGGTAAACTGCAAATGCCTGTTGAGGAAAACGGACAAATGGTTTCCAAAAGGGTGGAGGTAGCTGTATTTGAGCTTGGAGGCGGTGTTAAAGGCTATTGTCCGGTTCAAGAGTTCTCAAAATACGAGCATCGTTCGCTTATCGGCTTTGTTGGTACACGCCAGGAAGTTACCATTAAACAACTGCATCTCGATCACCAGGTTGCCATTGTCTCTGTGAAAGAAGCGGATCACCAGCGCAAAAGTGTGCTCTGGCACAAAATTAAGGAACTTAAGGAACAAGGAACTCTGAATGATCAGCAGTTTACAGCTAAAATTACTGGTTACAACGAAGAAAAGCAATACATTTACGTCAAGGTTGAGGGTGCAACAGCCTTCATGTTCAGAAATGATTGGAATCATGAGCGTACATATAATGTTGCTGATGTGGCGCAGCGTAACTTGGAAATTCCCATTAAGATCTCTCGATTTGATGAAGAAACGGGTAAGATTCAAGTATCACGTAAAGCCGCGATTGAGGACAATTTCCGCGCTTTGATGGAACAGTATGAGAACATGGAACGCTTTGTCGGTCGGGTTCAAAACGTTCATGCCATTCACGGGATTTTCATTCAGTTGGACAAAGGTGTAGTTGTTAAAGGAGAAAAGCCTTCTTCTATTCCTTCACCGCGGCCTAATGACATCGTGAGCTGCCGGTTAAAAGGTGTTGATTATAAGAAACGAACAGCACGCGTCGTAATAACCGGTTACCCAGAAGGACAGAAGGAAAGAGTAGATCCAGGTGCGTTCCTCTATCAGTGATTTTAATCTCGATTCACAGAGAGATGATAACAAAGAAAGCATTGACTTCCCCTATTTTTATAACCAAAAAGGGGAGGTTCCCATTTGGGACAATCCAACAGTAAACGGAGGGATACGACGCCCTTCCGTTTATAAACCGACCACCACCTTAAGCGGGGTCATAACAAATATCCAGCGTGGATACTTTAAGGAAGATGATCTAACGCTGCTTAAAGTCCTTGGAGACTCTATGTGTTCTAACGAGAACCAGCTTAGACGATACATGTCGCGAAAAATGAGTGCATCTAAGGTTTCGCAAAAACTAAAAAGATTCAGAGAGCAAGGTTTGGCTGACCGGTGGACGATTCTTAATGATCTGCAGCCGGAGTATAAGCCACCCGCTCCTTGGACTATAGGTGTTTCAGGATATACACTTCTAAAGCACATTAACAATATGGACTTTGTAATGGCCCCTGAACGGTGGAATAGCATTAAAGCTATTCAACGTTTTGTGGCCATGAATGAAATCCGATGCCAGCTGGCAGAACAGCGAGTGTTAAGAAATTGGGTATGGAATGCGGTGATTGCTAATAACCCACATCTTACTCGACCGCTAGGCGTGGCAGAAGTGGAAACACCTAGTGGAAGGATTAACTTCGTTATTGAGCGGGTGCAGCAAGCAAAGGATTTTTACACTTTTCTTGATAACAAACTTCAAAAATGGGTACCAGTATACGATAAATTTAAGTTTTTCCCAATTAAACGAATGAATGAGAACCAGACCATTGTTGTTTTATATTGTTCGACCAAAACGTTAGCACAAGAAATTCAAAAGTCTCTTCAGTTACATAAGTATCCCTATACCATTTGGTTATGTGTAGAAGAAAATCTTATGGATTCAGGTATTGGTAAAGGATTTTATTTACCTACAGAAAAGGGCTTAAAGCGTATTGATTTAGGGTTCCTTGATAAGGTAGAACCGCTAGAACAGTAGCTTAAGACAATTTTTGAAGTATTCATCCCACACCTGAAGGAGTGGGCTTTCCCGTTCGGAAAATCTGTAATTTTTGTGGAAAACCCCTGCCAGGCATAACCTAGTAGGGGTTTTTATTTTCTAAGGAAGCGGTGGACTATGAAAAGAATACTTCTGGCCATTGGTCGAGATGATTTTAATAAGATTGTAAAGCAGCAGCTGGAATCCCATCAGGATTTTTCTGTTATCGATACGATGGTCTATCATATCAATTTTTTACCACAAATGGTTGAGGAATTTAAACCTGATATCGTCATTGGCCATGATAGCTTTCTTCCTTCAGAACATTTTGAATCTCTAGAGAGGGAACTAGAATGGTTAAAGACCGTTGAGTTCATTCGACGGAAGTATGATGATGAGATACGATTCGTATTCTTCTGTGAAAGAGAAAAGGGAGACCCCTTCTTAAGTGAATTGATTAGTCGGAACGTCCTTGATATTTTTAACGAAAATGGAATAGATACGGTTCAATTGATCGACCAGTTGAACGATCGGCCGCGTTATTCTAATGTATCCAGACTGACTATTGAGAATTCGGATTATAAGCAGCTGATCAATTCCAGGCTAAAAGATGAAATACCTCAACATGAACACGAAGAGCCTGAGATTTTGGACAGGTCTTCAGCAGAGGTAACTCCAGAAATCGGGGATGAAATTAACTTTTCCGATGATAAGCCTGAGAAGAAAGAAAAGCCCAAGAAGGTAGTCGTTCAGAAAATTGTTAAGAAAGAAGTCATACAAAAGGTCGTCAACAAGAATGTCATTAAGCGAGATATTAAAGTAAACATTACTCCTGAAGTTGAGAAAATCATTGGTGTTCCCGTAACACAAAAATTAATCCTTATTGGAAGCCCCTATCCTAGGGCCGGCACATCATTTATCGCACACTTACTCGCAAAGGCAATAGGGCAGCGGAATGTAGGAGTAAGTTATATAGAGTCTCCGTATATCTCTCCTTACACCTATGACCGGTTTCTTGGAATGGATAATGCCAGAAACTATAAGAGCCCATATCATCATAGTGATGAAGAAAACGAATGGATTACAACTAAAGAATGCCGATGGATCGAAGGGAATAATCACTGGGTAGTAAAACATCCCAGTTATGAAAAAGCCTATTCTGAAGACAAGGTACCTTTAGAAGCAATGATTCGGTTATTTTACTTGTTGCGATCCACGCCTATTCAAATCCTCGATGTAGGTAGCAAATGGCAGTCTCACGTGATACAGGAACTTGTTAAAATGGCCGACCATTTATTCTTTGTGGTGGATCCGGATTTATGTAGAGTAGAAGAAATATACGAAAATCCAATATTTCATCAGATCATAAAAAATGACATTACTACTGTAGTTGGGAATCACTTTACTCGAAATATCGAAAGAAATGAGGCCATCCAGGAATACTATGGTGAAGTGTGCAGCTTTCCAACTTTTGATTCTGATGATTGCTTTGAAGCTCAATACAAAGGAAATACACTTTTTGAACAAAGATCTATTCGTAAGTCTATTGAAAGTTATTTAAATCCTTTGATTGAACGTATATTACCAGGTGAGCTGAATCACCATAAAAAGGGACTACTGAAGAGCTTTTTAAATAAATCTATATCTGTTACAACAAATTATTAAAGACCTTCCCTTTTTAGGGAAGGTCTTAAAATTAGCATTCAATAAGTATAATTTTTACTAAAATTAAATTATGTGTCATTTATTGTATTATTTTACCTTTAAAAAATAACAGAACATTCCCTTAAATTTAGGTATAATTGTAAAATGAATAATATTTCCTTTGGGGAAATAGTCACTATTTCAAACTATTTTTTGAGAAAATAACAAAAAAGAAGATTAGACCTCTCGAACTGAGTTATTTTATTATAAAATACACGGTTTGAAAGGAAGCTTGAGATGTTAGCGACTAGGGAGAAGATGATAAAATTGACTCGAAATAAAGTAGAATATTTCTACAAACGAACATTCCAATACTTTACAGAAAGAGAAGTAATGGAAGTTAGATATATAGTGAAACAAACAACAGATGGAAGATTACATCATGAAAAGCGAAAAGTAATTAAATCAGAAATTAATTATGTTCCACGTTCAAAATTCTCCGAAAAAGATTTTAAATCTTTAGAAGTTGAACCGTTAACTACCCAATTCCCTTTATCCCTTGAACAATTAGAAAGAGTAATAGAAAAAGGATCATTATTTGATGAAAGGATCATAAGCATTTTTAAATAAATCAGACACTCGTGGCCTGGTTTTTTTAAATTATTTAAGTCTGCTATCAGCCCACTTATTTTTTATTAATTTGGATAATTTGTAATGGATATCTGTAATGCGATTGCTTACAATGTAGTATCTGGTGGTAAACACTAATGCCTCCAGCTCAAAAAACTCCTTTTTCGCGCCTGGATCATTATTGACCGAGATACAGAAATCCACGAAAGGATACAGAGTTGGTCGTGGTAAGAAGATTTACCTTCAAAAAAATGTTATAATAAGGACATGATAAAGAAAGTGAAACGAAAATATGATAATTGATGCTGTCACCAAAAGAAGAGTAGATGTATATTTTCGAGAAGTCACCAAAGAAGAAATAAGAGCTAATAAATATAATAAACGCGGCGGCTGGGCTTTTAATTGGTTAACCCCACTTAAAGATGGTTTTAGAGTATTCGCCCTTATAACAGAAACAGAACCAGAAGTGGCTCAAGGATTAATTGCAATGCGCGCACTGCATGATCCAGACTTCAATTGCGTTCATCTTGAAAACATTGAAGCCGCTCCACAAAATAAACGCTTTCTTGGCCCAAAGGGTTTTAACAACGCTCAACGTTATGAGAACGTAGGAAAGTGTTTGGTTGCTTTTGCCTGCCAGTACAGTTTAGACCAAGGCTTAGAAGGATATGTAGAACTTATAGCGAAGAATTCAGTATTACAATTTTACTCTGATTTAGGTGGGATTCCTTTCGGGAGAAAAGTAATTTTCGATGAAAGAGGTGCCCTTAGATTGATAAGAAAACATTTTCCAGGAGGTGCTAAGTTATGGCGAAAATCCAAGATTTAATATTACCGTCTAAGAAAGGGTACACTGTAAAAAAGGTGAGTGACAATATGACTCGTAAAGATTTTGAAAGTGGCTTCCCAGACGGCGTTTATGGCTGGCCAAGTAAACCTGGAGAACCCAGACTTAAAGTAAAAAAGTTATTAACATACTGTAGGAAACATGGTATTGCCCCAAATGATCTATCTGAAGAGGATAGAAAACAATTTTACTCTTATGATTGATTTGTATGATCAAATTCATAAATTTGAGAAATGTTTTCCAAACTGCGTTTATACACTTCTAACAGATCTTAAAAAGCCGCGCTTGAAAGTCAGAGCATTAGCGGAATACTGCATGAAATATGGTAAAGAGCCAGAAAAGCTTACAGAAAAAGAACGACAACAATTTATGATTATTAAATTTAACCGCGGTAGGGAAACCTGCCGCTTTTTATTATGTCTAAAAGGAGAGATTGAACGGCCAACATTTAATGAACAACTATGGAGCTACCTATTGTTATGAGAATAAGTTTTATCAGTTTTTTTGACCATTTTCCTGGTTGTGTTAGTGAATATTTGGCAGGAAGAATACAAACTCATGGATTTGAATGATGAGCCGTAAAACTCAAAATGAAACTAAAACGCCTTAAAGTCTATACCGATATAATTAATACACCAAACATTTATCTAAAAAAGAAGGCTATTTTCGCATAGCCTTCTTTTTTTGTTTAAATTTTAATCTTAATTCTGGAAGGTTTGGTAATGGTCAGTTTTAAAAACAAATTGTTGAAACAAAATACCAATAATGGTATATTTATCATATAGTTTTTTCCATTAAATCTTTATTATTTTGCCTCACTTTGTTGAGAGCTGGTTACGTAGAATCTATAGCAATCTTTTGGATTGATTTTTATACACACGTTTTACGTGTGTATTTAAAAACACTCTGAGAGGTTGCTTTTTTGCGTTTTCTGCAAAATTACTTTTAAGGGGAGATTTCATGTTTAAGAAAATGATCAATCGAAGAAAGTTTGTAGATGCTCGTGATATCAAAACGGGGAAGGTTTATCAATTTGATTGTAGAACCTCAGACTATGTTAGAGCGTTTAGGGAAGCTTATACTTTCGTTAAATCATTAGAGAAAGAGCTTGATACTACATTGGTATGGAGATTTAAAGGTGAAGAGCTATATCGCTTCGGAGCAGATGCTTATATACCTGTAACTCTAACCATGAAGCTCAGAAGCTTTTTTAATGATTTATTTGAATTAGGAGCTTAATTTTATCATTCACAACTGATTAGAGAGTGAGCCATTATTTTGGGATAACCCCGAAGTAATGGCTTTTTTTATTTTAGAGATGAGGAGAGTTCAAATGAAAAGTCAATATCTTGTAGCTAAAGAATCACTTGCTGTTTACGGTGCAGATCAGATAGATCTTCAGGCACTGCTATCAAACATTTTAGGGCCGAAAACTCCTGCGGAAACAACAGGTTTTCTTTCTGCTTTAGGAATCCGTAGATTAGTTGAATTAAGTGAGACAGAATTATCAAATGTTCCTGGCTTATCAAAATCAAATTGTATCAAGCTGAAAGCAGCTTTTGGTTTGTTCCAAAAATTAAGCAAGTCTTTACCAGAGAAGAGAATTGCTATTAAAAGTCCAGAAGATGCTGCGGATTGCATTATGGAGGAATTACGTTATGAAAAACAGGAGCGATTTCTCGCACTTTATTTAAATACGAGAAATGAAATCATTCGGAAACGTATAATCTTTGTTGGTACGCTTAACTCCAGCGTTGTACATCCAAGAGAAGTATTTAAAGAAGGCATCAATTCCAATGCAGCTTCAGTTATTGTTGCTCATAATCATCCTTCAGGTAATCCACAACCTTCTAGAGAGGATATTGATGTAACAAAGCGTTTAAAAGAAGTCAGTTCTGTTATTGGGATTGATTTGTTGGACCATATTATCATCGGAGATGGAAAGTATATCAGTCTAAAAGAAAAGGGATATATTTAAGGAGAAAATGATTTAATCAACTTACTTTTTAACTTACGATTTAGTTGAACTCCATCATTGAACAACATTTGATTAAATAAAAATAGCCCAGGCTCTGTACCCTGGGCAGTGGTTCGTTTGAAGAATTATAACATTAAAAGTGGCAAAGGCAAAGTGATGATGGTTATTGGCGGATATTTAGCCGAGCTTATTATAAAAAATAATAACTGATTTAGGTATAATCAGATGAAAAACAATGATTAAATAGTGGCGACAAAGCGGCTTATATCTCTTCTTTATTCAAAGATATTCACTTTCTTTAAATCCATCTTTACAAATTTATACAATGATTTTATACTATACGTATACCTCTTTACTGTTTACCTTTTTGTTTTGCTATTCTATTTGAAATAGCAGGTTAATAATCAATCTACGGTCTCTGGGACTGACGTTTACACTACAAGTGTGTAAAAATCAGCTCAGAGGCCTTTTTGCGTTTCTGGCAGCTATTCAACAAACGAATAGGCGTTTTCCAAAACTAGTATAATCGGTGCTTTCGCTCCCTTATACTCGTTTTTTATATAAATACAATGATTATTGGAGGGTTTAAAATGGATAAAAGTATGCCTAAGAGGAACTGGAAGAAAAGCTGCCCAACCATTGAAGAAAAATTGAAGCAGCTACAGCAGACATTAGAAGATGGCGTGAAGAACTTTTCTTATTCTCCAGAACATTTCAAGGCTATTCTGGAAATGAAAGCACTTATGCCAAGCTATTCATTTAAAAACATGCTTGTTGCAAAAGCACAGCTTCCTCATGCTTCCTTTTTGGCATCTTATTCGCGATGGCAAGAACTTGGAAGGAATGTAGTAAAAGGTGAGAAAGCCATCCGCATTTTCAAACCAATCTTTGGATCAAATAAGAACAAAGATCCAAAAGAAGATGTCTTGGAGTCTGATGAAGAAATCAAATTGGTTGGTTTTTGTCCAATACCGGTGTTCGATTTTAGTCAAACCGAAGGTGAATCGTTACCGATTGATCAGATAAAGATTGAATTGGTCGGAGATTGTAGCGAGGCTCGTGAAATTATTGAAATGGTGCATGAAGTAGCAGATTGTCCAATTTCTTATGGTAATACGGGATCTGCGAACGGTTATTATATGCCAGGCACTCATGAAATCGTTGTGAGTGACAAAGTTTCGATAAATCAACGAGCCAAAACTTTAGTTCACGAATATGTCCATTCGCAGGTGCATCGATTAGGAAACATGAGCACTTCTAAAGAACGGGAGGTTGTAGCAGAAGGAACAGCCTTCATTGTTTGTTCATTCTTCGGATTGGACACCAGCTCTTACAGCTTTGAATATGTAAAGGGTTGGAGCCAAGGAGACGGAGACGCGCTATTGAACTATGGGTCTCAAATCTTCGATATCACAAAAACAATCATTGAGCGGTTTCGGGAACGAGACGGGAGTAAAGATAACGAACTGCTAATGGCGGTTTAATTAACTTTATAGGGGGATAAAAAGTGAACATATTGCTGATGGTCTTAGGATCCATCTTTATGGTCTTGTATATCATAATTGATTGGTATTCCTTTGATAAAGGTCTGATCCATTTAAATACACAATATACAGCTGAAGAGCAGCCTGACGATGGGCTTCTCTATCAAGCTACATATGACGAGTTTGGTAAGGCTGATTTTTCTAAGTGGATTGAGGAGAATTGTGAGGTTTCTGAAAAAACAAACACAACGTTCCAAGAACCTCAAACGAATTTTCAAAGTTCTAGTGCTGTGACTTCCTTAATTGCGGGTTCACCACAAAAAGACTTACTCGCAGAGCTTGAAAAGGAGTTAGAGAAGACTGAAATGGACAAAGGAGAAATCCTTCGTAATCGGCTTACTGGATTAGCTGAATGCGGTGATGATTTGGAAGCTATCATTCAAACTCAATATCAGCTATATGAGGTTGAAGGAAAATATAAAAGCATGGATGATTTAAAAGGGCAATTTCCTGAGTATTTTACGCCCGCTATCCCTTCTCCAGTAGTATTGGATGAAGATGTTCCACCTGTAATTACTGAATGTATTCCGGAACATTCTTTTGCGGAAGAAGGATCTATGCAGCTTAAGCAGCTGAATCCCAGCGATTATATCCTTAATATCAATTCAGAAGAAGACACAAGCTTACTAGATATTGATCTTCCTGTTTGTCATCAGCATCGTTCAACAGCTCAGATTGCTCAAAATTTAGAGGGTACTCAAGTCTGGTATGGCCGTGTAATCGGCATTCAAGAACGCTTTATCCATTTCAGAGATTTGTCAAAAAGAAAATGGCTGAAAGTAGGGAAAAGAGCCAGGTTTTTATCTAATGGAGACCTGCTGCTCGTTCACGTTAATCGAAAAGGTAATTTAGTTTCCGTTGTAAAAATAGTGAGAGTAGAGGAAGCAGCAGCTAATTCTATGCAAATGATTGGTTAGTCAACTGCGGGACAAATTGATTTTGTCCTTCCTCTAGATTTACATCATATTGGTTGAATCTAGAGGGTGGATAATATTTCACCGCTTTTATAAGGAGGTGCTTAAGGATATTAAATTACTATTGTTTATTTACACTTTATTGCTTTTTATGATAAAAAATGACAAAATTCGAATAATTTAGTAGAAAAGGACTGCGACTTTATTATTATTTTTGGTATAATGTAACTGTATAGTTAAATATTGTGATTTTGAACCGAAAAGGCAAACTTGGGGAAATCCAAGGACGCAAAGCCAAGGGGCTTCATCCATGATGGAAAAGCTAGCCGGTTACCGAAACCAGAAGTCTGTCGTGGATACTGTTTTCAAACGGTATCTTTTTGTATTTATTTTTATAAAGAAAGATGGGGTACGCATGGGGAATTTGGATAAAAGCTTTGAACAACTTAAAAAAGAAATTAGAAAGGATGGCACAGCCATCAAAAAGTTTAAATTTGAGTATATATCCGGTGAATCTCCTTTTATAAGCTTTAAAGGAATTCAACACATGCAAATGAGCAATACATATTTTGAAACTTTAGAAGAACATATGGAATATGCGTACTACCAATGGTTACAAAAGTTCACCGATCGTTTTGAAGCCTTTACTATTAGTGCAGACGTAAATGATGAAGGTGAAATAGAACACGAGGATTTAGAAGTTGAGATAGGAATTAATATTCCCTCTAAAATGCAAAAGAACTGGGTTAGCTTTTTGGATCGTCCATTAAGAAAGTTAATGGTCCTCTCTCAAAATATTACAGGATTACAATTCGTATATCGGAACTACAGAATGATTCAAGTTATATTCAAAATTAAGGTGGGCAGCACTAAGCTTCGAAAATGGGGCACAGATCAAAAATTTAATCAAACTGTTTATTCTCATTGGGTTGCAAGTTTAAGTGATTTTATGGAAAACAATGATCTCAAAAATTCTCTCGACACGCATAATAAATACTTTTCTGTTTCATTCTACTGCCCAGTCCTGCAAGGGAAATTAGCTCAAGAGCTAATGGAAATGGAAGTAAGACACCGTTTTTCGGAGGCTTGGGGAAATTAAATGAAAAAACTGCTTTCATTGATTTTCTTGCTTCTGATTTTAGGTCCCCAACCCGTCCTGGCAGATTCATTTAATGTAAATAAGTTCAATACTCAACTGGAGCAAAAAGACGACACAACCAAGGTTTTAGGAAATATGCAGCAGGATGCCGGTCAGCTCACTCCAAAGATTTATAACGTTGGAATTAAGCTTATCACCGTTGTTTTTGTCCTTTCGATTTTAAGTTACGCGGTTGCCATTCCATTTAAACATCCAGTATGGCTAAAATGGTCGTCAACTTCCATGATTTCGTCCTTAATTGCCATAATAGGGTTCCGTCTCGTTCCAATCTTTGTATTAACGAGAGACTTAAATAATTTTACAACACTCACCAATGATTTTATCGGTTTACTAACCAGCGTTGGCATTTACCTTGCTATAGCTATGGTTATCATTGGACTTGTCATACGTCTCTTCTACAAAATGTTCGGGCAGCCAGAATACTTCCGCTGGAGCAAACGATTATATGTAGGATCCATTATCGTAACTTTACTTTCCTTGATTGCTCCTGCTGTTTTAGGATCAGTTTAAACATTTTACACGAGAAAGGGGATATACATTATGCTAAAACTAGTTATTGATAATTCTAAGAAACCTGCTGATACCAACCAATTCATTGAGAAAAAGACGTGTCAAACTCAGTGCTGAGCCTAAACCTAGAGGATGGGTATAAACGAAAAATCCTCCCACTTATGTGAGAGGATTTCCCTGTCGATGAAAAGCGTTAAACGCTTTATTTAGTTAAACTCAGTATAAAATATTTTAATGTTTTTGGCAACTATTGACTTGTAAAATTTGTTTACCAAATTTACTCATAATATGATATAGTAAATTTGTCGATGAAATGTGTCTGGGAGAACTATACCCATTTTTAGGGAGGAGTCTATCCTTAAACGCATTTAATTCGACGTGCATACAAAAAGTGGACGTTTTTTTGTATTCTAATTTTACATAAATAGTAAAAAAATAGCTGATCGCGCCAACGACCAGCTTTCCTCACTAGAGGATGTAAAACACACTGTTTAAACTTACAACTTTCAACGGACAACTTTATAAAATCCACCCTTTTAAAAATGCCACTTTTTAAAAGGCTGCTTTCTTATTGCCTAAATTTGTATTGTTTATAATCCCTATTATAAACAATGCAGCTCCACATTTCAATGATATTAAAGGCAAAAAAGCAGTGGATTTTCAACATTATTCTACAAAAATCATCGCTAATTTATCATTGATGGAGTGTATTTTCTTATGAGAACGCAATCAATTAAAATACCTAGATCGGATCTAAAAGTGTCTGGTTTTGTGTTCCCACATTTTTATAGAAAATTTCTATTGGAATTGGATGAGGCCTATCAATTCCCTGCTTCAGCTTGGGCAAATATCCTTGCTTTAGTATGTGATTCCGAAAGTACTGGAATCGTAAGGAACTTTATTCCTAACCAATGGGCTAAGAAACTCTCCATACCAGCCTCTTCCTTTTACTATGGATATCAATTCTTGATTCAACACAAAATCATAAAAGAGATCGTCATTAATAATGAATATTGTGTAGAGATTCTCAACTATGAAAGGTTTACTAAACAGGAATTATATAATGACGATCGTAAAGCCAGACCTAACTATTTCAGGGTTCCTTTCGCGTTGTTTGAAACCAATATATTAGCGGAGTTTGTGAGAACTAAAAACCCACGTGCAATAAAATTTACTTTAAAGTTATTTAATCAGCTACGCGTAAAATTAGGACAAAAAAGAGGGAAATCAGCTTTAGAAAGTTCCTTCCAGGTCCAAAATTTATCTACTTTAAAAAAGGAGCTCAACCGAACGTCTAAAGAGATTAGAGCTATTTTTGAAATTTTAAAACCGATTTTTAACGTTCACTCCATCGGCCTTTCCATGAGGAAGCACCAGGTATGGGTGAAAGCTTATCAATTTAGCTTTAAAGAGAAGTGTGTAGAGCAGCCAGATGTTTTAGGTGTGGATCAGTTAATGGCCGCCTATAGTGACGACCTATCCCGCTACTTGGATAGAAATGGACTTCGTTACAAGAAGCGGGATCGAGTCTCAATTATGCTGGCCTTCAAACAAGAAGTAGTAGAAAATTTGAAATACGTAGATAACCTTTCCTTAAGGGATGGCGTAATTAAAGAGATTTACGGAGCAGCCACAGCCATTATCGAAGAACGATTAAACACCACAGCAGCATCTGGTAAACGTTTTAAGATTTACAGCTTAGGGGCGTACTTCAGAGTTGTTTTCAGATCCATATTTGAGCCTTTTAAGAAAACTATACCGGCCGTGGAATTAATAAAGGCACATATAGAGTTACATTTAGAGAAATATAGAACAAAACTATCATTTTAATATTCAGATTTACTCTTGTTTAAAAAGAAATGAAACAAGAGTATTCGTCGTGTTGCAGATATACCTAAATAACCAGATTCAGTACCTAAGGGAATCCATCCAAGCATAAAGATCTTGGAAATCGAAGGATTTCTATTTTTTTTACCTTTTTGTTGTTCCAATTGTATTCTTGTGAATTGTGGATATTCTATTTATTCACTTGTTATTAAAGATCCTTATCTAACTAACGACCTGTGGAAAGTGAATAATCTAATAGATTACATGTGTATTTGTGAGTTTTATGAATGAGCTGGTTCTTAATGTAGCCGGCCAAGCTTAGAGCCCGTTGAAAGAACCTCAAATCTGGAAGATCAGCTTAATATATTTGATTTTGTTTTATTGTATTTGAATCTTTTATTACATTATGACTTTTTAATTCTATTTGATTTTTTTACCAAATAGCGAGTAGGGAATCCATAAATTAAGGCTGTTTTCGTAAAGTTTGTTGTTTTTATACGTAATAATTACTCGTTAAAAAACATATCAAATAAAGGATGAATCCCTATTACAGGGAATACATTTATTGGTAATAAGCATTCTGGTTAGAGTATTGAGGAGGATTTGATGAAAAAAATTTGGTTAGTTCCTGTATTATTGATTTTTATACTTGTAGGTTGTAATGATGCTAAAAATGGTAAACTTGACACTTCGAAAATAGAAAAGGTTGTTCCAGAGGGAAATGTAACTAAAGAACAGTTAAAAAATACTCCAGTAAGCTATACAGTTTCTTCACTTGATGTAGGCTTAGACTCCCTTCCGTTCGACTTGAAAATTCCGAAAGACATTCCTTTTGATGCTAATCCACTTCAAATCTCAACAATCGAAGATTTTAAACACGATGGAAAAAATTTAAGAGTTAACTTTACAACAACCGCTAAAAACAAAACTGATGTGATTTTATTAATGATTACTGTCCATAATTTCAAAGTAGAATATAGTGGAGCTGGGAAAGATATTGAACTATCAGATGGTGTAGTCGGTAACTATAATGGAAATACAGTCATCTTTGAAAAAGACGGCATTTACTATGATATAAGTTACAATAACAAAAATATTTCATCCCAACAGCACAAAAAAGACATTATAAAAATCGCAAATCAAATGCTTTAGAAATCGCCTGTTAAAAGAAATTTACAAAACAGAAAAGACTCAGTTAGCACTGTTAAATTCGCAGTGCTTTTTTCTTTAGGCAGTTCTTAGCATATTCACAGTCGTTTGAATTGGATTTTGACACGGTGAAATAAGCATTTGCTTTACACGTTCATCAAATGCTGTCTTCTTTCCTAACTCAAGCCATCGGAACCAATAGAGATAATTGTCGAGATACTTAGTTGCAACCCCCTTGGAACCTTTCCATCCATTTCTTGAGCCGTTGGTGAAAATTATTAACGTGTTAAATATGGTAAATGCCTTTTTTGACCCGTTCTTTCTGTCGCTCATTTACCGTTTTGTGCTGTAAACCTTTAACAATTGAAGAATTTGAAATGAATTGGAATCATGAAGTAAATTTAACAAAGAAGATTTTGGAAACCTTAACTGATTAATCTTTAACCGTACATGTAGCTGAAAATCATTGGACACAAAAAAACTCGCTTGGCATCTTGTGACTTCTATGCATGAATTGCTTTCACAAACAGGGTTGAATTTTGAAACTGTAGATGACAGAAGTGAAGCCCTTCTTCAGCAAAGGAAATTATCAATTGTTATGGTCAAGCCAGTGATTCAATGATTGTAGCAATTAAAAGCCAATAGACTGACGAGACCTTATCAGAAGTTAAGGAAATGTATGGAGAGAAATGGGAAAATGGATTAACACTCTACATTCTAAACTGTCATCAAATACATCATCGAGGACAAATGACTGTGTTAATGAGATTAGCTGGGTTAAAGGTTCCAGGAGTGTATGGTCCATCTATAGAAGAAATGGAAGCAAGAAATACTATTCAGCAATCAAATTAAAAGAGAAACCTTTAAGAGTTTCTCTTCTACCGCTAAGTGAAGGTGGTGCGGTTAAATACAGGATTTCCTATTTTTTATCTACTAAACCTTTAATTTCGTCTTGAAAAATATGGATATTAAAGGTAAATTTAAAGTATATCTATTATCCTTTTGTCGTATTTGTTCACGATTTTCGTGGTTATCTAAAAATGAAGCAGCCTTTGGGCTGATTTTTACACTACATGTGTGTATTAAATCAGCTCAAGGCTGCTTTTTTTATTGTCAAAATAACAAAAGGGTAAGAGTAAATCTTATTTAGAAAGAGGTAGAGTTAATGTTAGCGGTAACGACGGAAGATACCAAACGTATACTGCAAGAAGGTGAGGGTGCCTATCTAATTACATTCGCGGGAGAATGGTATAAGAAATGGTTTAATCTTGCAAAGGATTGTATGCGATCCGGAATGAGTAAAGAAGAATTTAGAGAAGCGATGGATCCGGAAAGTGAGACGGCCTCTATTTTCTATACTACTTTCTCTGAGCAGGAGGCCTCAGTAGCAATTTTCCTGAAGAGGAGAGTTTGATTGTCTACAGTGCTACTGGAAACACCATGTTACTTGTAGCAAATGGAGCGGTTACGTATTGTAGAGATTTATCTTATTTAGCAAAAAGAAACGTTGCCTTTAAATGGGGAATTAAGAAACCAGATAAGTTTAGCCCGTTGCGGGAGATGAAGAGTACACCGTTTACTGAAAAGTGTACATTACGTTGTTCTTAACATTAAAAAAATAACAGAAGAGTGAGGGTTAGTATTTGAAAGGATTTAATGACAGATGTTTTCAATTTGGAGATCAGGTAGATGTTTATAGAAATTTAAATTCAGGTGGTTCCTCCATTCGCTGCAGCAAAACAAAGCTTTTTGTCGCTCATGTGGAATCCGTTGAATTGAAGGAAAGTGAATTTAGAGTAAGCGAGCCTGGCTGGCAAAAGGTAATTCTCCAGAAGAGAAAATCCGTCCACGCTTATATAAAAGGGAATTTGGTTAGCATCAATCTACCAAAGCCAGAGAGTTATGTTAGGCAGGTTCACTATAATCCCTACATAACTCTTTTTTTTATGTAGTTAGATTCCAATGAAACCACTAAAAATGCCTCAAATGTGTTCTGTTGCGATAAATATGCTTACACAAAGCATGAGAATGAAACCACATTATTTTCCCGGGAGGAATTAATATGTCAGTAAGAGTAAAGAAGCATCCGAGTTGTATAGGGTGTAAAGCAAGGAGACTATATAACGGGAAGCAATGGTACTGCATTCTCGGATTTAAAGTAGATCCTGAAAAAAATGAGCAGGATGAAGTTGTAGGTTGTCTTCCGCAGTGGAAATGTCCAAAGCCAACAGATTGGTACACTTTCTATGATCTTGTAGACGAACAGAATTGTAGAAAACATGACAATCTACATATCCTTGAACGCCGAAATGAAGAAGATAAAAAGGAGAGAGCGATATGAATGAATTCTTTGGACCCATTATTCATTCATTTACAAGAAAGGATGCAATCCAAACAGGAGATCTTGTTGATGTTTCATCTATGGGAAGGGAAGCTGGAATTAGGTTTCCCGTTGCAATAACTGCTGCAACTTATCAAAGAATCGTAAAGCCGGATGAAGCAGCTAAATCAATGGGTGAGAGTGAAGAGGGCCGCTTATGGGACGTCCTATATATGTTTAGTGTATATGCTAGACGATCGGTGGGTTCTGAAATGAATTTTTCGCTTGTAGCAACGTTTAACGGATATCCTCAAGAAGTAAATTTAAATGCCGTAATTGGACCAGGAGATGATTTTGCTCCGGTAATAACAATTATGTTACCAACTGAAGATTAAATTTCTGGGATCTTGAATATCTCATCGTTTTTATTTCTAAGTTTATCCAAATAATAGCTGAAGGAAAGGAGACACATCTCCTTTCCTTTTATAAGTTTCTATAAAGCATTTTTATAAAGGGATTTCCTGGTTTCGTAATGATACTTCCACTTTGGAATTACAGTAATTAATCAGTTCAATCATATTAGCAATCAATTCTTTATGATAAATTTGTCCGTTTTCTGCCGTTGAGACAGAAGGATCACCAACCACTCCAATATTGTTTGAATTTTCTCGATAAGTTGAAACATCACTGGGCAAGAAAATACGGTCTCCATCAATATACGGATCGTGGTTTAAGAAAGAATGTTTCTCATGGATGTTCTTAACCGCATTTTCCATGTTACACAACTCAGGGAAGAGATGTAACATGTGTGAAGTCTCCATTTCATCCGCATGACCAACTCCACCCGGCTCTGATTTCCTTATTTTTTTACCAATATTTTCTGCAAAATAAAAAGGATCAACGATACAAATAAAAGCTCCTGTTTTATTTCGTAGTTTTGTCGCTGCTATTTTTAAAGGAGGTAGATTGGCCTCTCGATGTCCGTTAATAACAATAATTTTCTGAAACCCGTGATAGGTTAAACTTTCACAAATATCCAGCATCAAATTTGTTAAGGTTTCTGGTCTTAGTGTAATCGTACCTGGATAAGCCATGTGGTGAGGCGCCCATCCCACCCAGTTTGGAGGTGCGACTAGGGTGTTCGTTTCCTTAGCCGCATCTTCCGCAACCTTTAATGCTACAAAAGAATCCGTTCCCATAGGCAAGTGGTGGGCATGTTGTTCTACACTGCCAAACGGAACGATAATGGTTTGTTTTTCCTCAAGGTAATTTTGTACATCTTCCCATTTGTTTTCTTGTAACCAAACACTTTTCAAAATATAAGCCCTCCTACATTTTTTGATTTTTCATAGTGGATTGAAAGTAATTTCGCTGTTTTCCATTATTAAAAAAGAAGTAAACGACCAACCCGGTCACCATCCATGCAAGCCCCAATAATATGGCTAAAGGATTTAAATAGAACAATTCAATAATAATTCCGCCAATGCCCAGAAGCGGAAATAGAAGTCCTCCCGGGATTTTAAAAGGTCTATTTGTGTTTTTTTCTTTAAAGCGAAGAATGATTACGGCCACGTTTACTGCAACAAATACGATTAATGCGGTAAAGACTCCAGCAGAAGCGACCAGGCTAAGGTTACCGGTAAGGGTTAATAAAATCGCAAAAACACCTGTAACGAGGGTAGCGACGCTTGGTGATTTAAACTTGGGGTGGATTTTTCCGAAAGAAGACCATAGTTGCCCTTCTCTTGCCATCGCGAGCCCTACTCGTGGGCCACCAATCATACAGCCTAATCCAGATGTTATCGTTGCTGCAATACCAGCTGCTGCCACGAAACTTGATGCCCAGCCTGAAGTAACGACCTCAAGTGCAGAAGCTAGCGGTGCTTTAAGCGTTGGAAGTACATCTGTAGGGACTAGAGTTACAGATACCCAGCCTACAAGTGCATATAAGATCACAACGGTAAAAATTGCCCAAACGGTTGCCCTTGGAATGTCTCGATATGGATTTTTTGCTTCTTCAGCAACGGTCGTTATGGCATCAATATGGATTTGCCCAAAGGCAATAATGGCAGCTGCGGCCATTAACCCACCAAAACCCTGTGGAAGAAAGGGTACCTGATGAATGGGCATAGGGAGTTGGGGGTGCAATAAGCCCAGCACCACGAACAACAGAAGTGCAAAAACTTTAACAATGACTAACAAATTAATAACAGTTTTAGAAAAGGAGATCCCAAGATATAAAAGAGTCACCGTAAAAATTCCCAATATTACTGCCCACAATGTCACTGACAATCCTGGAAGAAAAAATTGTGCATACAACCCAAAACCGAGCCAAACAGCTGCCCCCACGACAATGTACTGAGTCATCAGGGTCCATCCGACTATAGAAGCTACAACGTTTCCTATTCCTTGACCTAGGGTAGAAAAGGCTCTTTTACAATACACATAGCTTGCGCCCGCTTGAGGATACATGGCCGAGAGTTCTGCAAAAGATAATGCTGTACATACCGCAATACCTCCTGCAATAAGGAAACTTAAAAATAGGCCAGCACCCGCTGGTTTTGCTGCAATCCCTGTTAGTACAAATATTCCAGTGCCAATGAGTGCCGCTACGCCTAAAGAATAAAGGTCGAGAAATGAGAGTGAACGTTTTAATTTTTGTTGCTTCACAAATAGTCCCTCCGTTTCATATTCCTTATAATGGAATAGACATTCCAAATTCGGTTTTATAACACTTTCTTTTTTTAAAACTATAATCCTTCTTGTTTTTCAAAAAAAAAAAACACGTTTGCACGTGTTTAACCTTGTAACTTTGTTGTAATGGCTTCCGAGGCGATTTTTAAGCTAATGATTACTTCCTTTGTGTCTTTAAATATATGGTCATGTTCTAAACCAATAACACTTAGTGAAGCGATGACTTCTTTTTGTCCATCAAAAACAGGAACTGCCATAGCAATTGTTCCTTCAGCCAATTCTCCTTTGCTAACTGCAAATCCCTTTTCCCTTATACGTACTAATTCCTGATACAAGTTGTTCGATTTGCTATCACTCAAAATTCCTTCTTGCTCTCTGTGGGAAAGATAAGCTAATAAAACTCTAGGACAGGCTGCTGAATATAACGGAACTCGTTTACCGATTTCAGGATATATTCGGATCGGCTGAAAAGAAGGTATTTGCTCAATATAAATGGCTTCCTTTCCATCTTGTAAGGCTAATTGAACAGATAAGTTAGTTTTATTCCGTAATGATATCATTTCATCCCTGGCTAATTCTTTTAAATTAATTTGATCCTTTACCAAGGCAGCCTTCTCTATGAAAACCCAACCTAAACCAAATAAGATTTCGCCATTTTTAAGTATTCTCCTCACATAACCAAATTTCTCAAGTGAGCATAATAAACGAAATAATGTGGTTTTTGGATATCCAGTCTCAGTTGAAAGTTGTTGCAACGTATAAAATGGGTCCCTTTCATTGAAGAACTCCAATATATTCAGCGCTTTTTCAACGCTTCCATTTTTACTACTTTTATCCATTGTGAATTCCCCTTTAAGAATTACATAGTAAATTTCGTTCTTTCAAAAATTATCAAGGAACAGTAAAAAAGTCCAGTTATAAAGCTATGTTAAATAATATTGTTGATAAATGACCATAAAACAAGGACCCGATTGGGGTCCTCGTTTAAAATCCTTATTTAAGATTAGTACCCGTTAGTTTAAGTGTAGCACTTCACAAAGTTACATCGATTTTAACAAATATACATTGAAACTTTCCTTAATCATATTTCATTTTTTTATATCATATAGAGTACCTCCCAGAACAAAAGGTACTCTATACACACGAATCATTGAACTTCTTGTTATTCTTTTCCGCTAAACTCTAAAATATTTAAACCCTCAGATGCCTCTGGTGCTTCAAAAAATTTAGAAACATGAATAAAAACCGCTTCCGTGTCAAAAGCTGCTCTTTCGGGTTGTTCGTTTCGCCTTTGTGCAATTTGACGTAAACATTGCCCGTTATTTAGATTAAGGAAAATTAGTTGATGGCTTGCATTGACCTCTGACGCCATATCCAAAAACCACTTTCGCAGTTTTTGAGTGTTAGCTGGAAAATCCATCACTACATCTGTACCGACACTTAATATGTTTTGGACATGCTTTTTCACTAACGGCTTGAGCTGTGCTGAGAATTTTAGGTAGTCCTCAAATGATGCAATCTGATTTGGATAAAGAGATGAAAGCCATTCATCCTCAGACAACAATACCGCATGTTTATCTATCGCCAATTGTTTTGATTTAGTTGATTTTCCAGCTCCCATTTTTCCACAGAAAAAGTATAGCGTCCCCAATTGTTTCATATTCTTTAACCCCCTGCGGTTAATTTAGTTAAAAGCTTTTACTTCGTTAGTTCCCATAGACTTTCTCCTCTTATTAATATTTAGACGTTAAGATTTATATCCGATTTACTTATTCTACCAATTTATTTTATATTCCTTCTTTAACAAACCTGACCCGTTAGTTGAACAAGAATGATAAAGCTCTGAATGTTGATAGCCATAATTTATCATAAGTAGCTACGGTCGGAAATAAGCAGCTACGACAATCATCTTACTAACAGTTGTAGAATTGTTTCGGAAACGGATTACATCCAGGAACAGAAACCACTTATCGAAGGGATATGTTTTCGATAACAGAGGATATGATTAGCGAAAGGGGCATCGTTAATTGTGTTCTCTTTTTTTGTTTGAAGGAAGTTTTATTTTTCCTAACAAAAAAGCGGTGAGGTTCACCAGTGACTTTTATTTGGGAGGGATTTTCATGGATATTAACTCCAAGTGGAAAAAGAGTGTTCGTAGGCGCACATAGAAGAAAAATCGCGCTGTAATCAATGGGGGTCGTTAAAATTGGTGATGCTAGTCATTTCTTGTGTGGTTCAGCTACGGACGTATTCCGCTGCAAATTCCTGTTTTATAACCGGTGAAGTAACTTCTGAGAACATGAACTATGGCCAAGGGAAAGTCGTGTTAAGTCCAAAAGGAGCGGGAAATTCACTTCAAGAAATAGAAGAGCAGCAAAAGAAACAAGACAATGAAATCTCAACGTATTAACGCGCAAATGTTTATCATTGCACAAACAACTGGTAGAATATAGATATATTTTTTTGTCTTTAATTATGTTGTATACTTATTAAAAGAGTGTAACGAAGGGTGAAAACCTATGAGGACTATAAAAAACTTTCTATCAAAGTTTTTTCCTAACAGGTTTGAAAGTAAAGATATTAAATTCTTAAAAAAATTAGGCGTTACTTACGAAGATACAAAATAAAATTTTCGTCCAGCTTTAAATATTGAAAGCTGGGATATTAATTTATTTGATCCGGATAAGTCAAACAAAAAACCTCTACTTATTGTAGGGGTTTTTTTATAATAAGGCTCTATTAAATTTAAATGTTGATTTTTATATAGGAACTAGGGGAACCTTCATTTGTCGAGGTTCCCCATTCTTGTCCCTTAGCTCAATAGCAAGTGAATTACAACTCGTTATTTCTCCCAAAGCTCGATCAGTCGACCCTCAGGATCTTCAATCCAAATTTAACTTTCCAAATTCATTAATCTCTTTTTTCTGCAAGAGGTACATCAATATGTTCAAGATCTTAATAGTCTCGTTTAGATTATGTACTTGACTTGTTGTGTTCTCCGTTCCTAAGTTTCAACTTTTAAGCTGCTTGTCTTTGTTTATCTAGATTTCTTTCTCTTCTATCTCTTCTGGAATTACGTATAGCAAATAAAAAAATAATGGTTTGGAGAATAAGTACACACATGACTATAATACTATCCCAAAAATAAAAACTCGAGACTGTTTGATTAATCAGGTTCTTCATGATCATTTGAATAACAAGAACAGATGGTAAAAATTGAAAATAAATAAAACCAAATATCCCAATGATAGCACCAACTATATAAATGTAACTAAACCATATAGCGACTTTTTTCTCGTTTTTAGGTAGGAGTTCCCAAGTTTCGGTTTGTTTTTTTAAAAATTTTTGTTTTAAATATAATATACTATCCTGTTCTAAAGAGGCTGAGTTCTTCCAGTTTATAAGTACAAAATATAAATCAGTTCTTAAAAATATGATAAATTGAAAAACAATAGACGATGTTACTACAAAAGAAATTATTTGAAGATATTCTAAAATAATTGGTTTATTAATAATGATTTGCAAACTTAGAACTATAAATATAATGGTGATATCCCACATCATTCCTGCTATAAATGGAATATAGCGTGCTTTTTTTTCTTTTGCCCATAGTCCAGTCATATCTGTTTCGATTACTAACCAAATTAATCGAAGATTAAAACGTATTTTTGAGAGAACATTTTCTTTCGCTGCTGCTAAAAAATGACCTAATTCATGTAGGCCTTTTACTATTGCAGCAATTACAAGTAAATTAAGGGCATTAAGCCCTAAAGAATCGAATATAAATAGAGATTCATATTTTGGAAATAATTGAGGCTTAGATATAAGTAAAACACAAACACTTAAAAAACAAAAGCAGTAGAGTGCGATAGAAAAAGAAGAGAACATTGCTTTTCCTATTTTTTTATAAATTGCTTTTGGTTCTCTTTTTATTAGGGGGTTGATAACATCATCGTTAATTTTATAAATAAGTCCATATTCAAGCAATGTCTCCATAAAATCAATAATGTCAACTTCCTCACCGAAACTACCATTTATTTTTTCTTGGATATCTCCTAAAGTATTTTTTCCGTCTAATAATTTAATAATTTCTGCTGCAATTAAAGGAACTCTTAAAAACTCTGTGTGATATGGATCACCAATGGTAAACTCGTCCCCATCAGGCTGAATTACAATATTCGTACAATCAATTATAGTTTGCAGCGAGAATTTATCATTCATAACAAAGAACCTTCTTTCCTAAAAGAGATTGAGATTAAATCATCTAATGAAGAAAGGTTTTTGAAGCCTTCAGAATTACAAGTTGGACAGTCATTATTTTGTGTGAAATCTAATGCCATCTGACTAACTTCCATAGTTTTTAAATCAATTGTTAGAACGGGTTTCATCATCGGATGAAGGTTAGTTATTAAATTGGTTACGTCATTAATAATAAAACTTACTAATAGTGATAGATTAGACGCAAATCCTGTATTAACACCGCTTAAAACACTTCCATAAGTTGTTTTAATTCTAGCAATCATATCAGTACTATCATTAAGAGAATTAATTAATTTGCAATCATAGCATGGTTCGTTATTTTCAGGTATGTATCTTTCCACCTTAATAGTATTATGATTTATCCCACCACTGTAATAGGGTATTCCTAAAACGACACATGCAGCGTTTACCCATCTAGTTGATATAATGGAAGGTTGATCTAACATACTAATTACTGCAGTAGCTCCACTTAAAATTTCTAATAAAGATTCATATGAATCAATATATTTATTGAGCATTTTAACTTTTATCTCTGGATTAATAGCCTTAATTTTTTCTTCAGCAACTTCTGATTTTAATCGACCTACATCTTTTTCATTATAAAGAAATTGTCTGTTTAAGTTGGAACGTTCCACAACGTCAAAGTCTACTCCTATTATTTCTCCAATACCTAACCCAGCTAGATAGGCACCAATTAAGCACCCTCCGCCTAAGCCTAAAATTACAATTTTAGAATTTTTTAACTTGTCTTGATAAGAATATTTATCTTTTGTGATTGAGGAAAAACCAGAAAAATAATTTAGATTGGATCGATATCGTTCTAACTCTGTTGGAGAATATGTAGAAGGAACTTCTGCATCCTCTAAAAAACCTAATTCATCTAGCGAGTGAATAACACTCTGTATGTCAACTATTGATAGGTTCATTTGAATAGATAAGTCATTTAATGTATTTTTTCCATCTAACAATTTAAGAAAACGGAATAACTCTCCATTATCATCTTCTAGTTCTGTAAAAGTACCATTGTTTCTTATTTCAATGGTTCCTAGTTTCTGAACAATAGGTAAAAGAGTTCTTTTAAAACAAGGCAACATTTTTATATCCTCCTACATGAAAGAAAGACCATATAGAATATGGTCTTTCGATTTTTTAATTAAAACTACGAAAGGTATGGATACCACATATCGATAGTCGGTGTTAATTTTTCTGTTTTACGAACTTTGATTTTCATTAGAATTCCTCCTTTTTTTAAGATGTATTTATCATAATATACAGAATATTATAAATCAACATTATTTTACAATTTTTAATTATTTTGTAAATTTTTCGACACGGTGAGGAGTAGAAGTCTATCGACAGGAGGGCGGCAATTGTTGCTAAAAATTGACTCTATAGGGGGGGGTTTTTAAAATCGTTGGTACACAGTAGGTATGCTAGGGAATAATATAAATCCCAAAAAAGACAGAGTCCCTAAGGAAAAATGATCGTTTGCCCTGAGCATTCATGCCGTATTTGAATAGCAGCATACTATTTGATCAATTGGCCACACTGGTCGTGAAAGTTTATAAAGTTTAAATTCGCATCTATAAATTTTAGAAAAGAATATAACATCAGTTACATAAGTTGTTCCTCATCACGGAGGATAATTAAAGCTACTTAATGTACATAATAATTCCCTCAAAACAATCCCTAATTTGTCTTCTTGCTATAAAATTCATCCAGTTCGTCCATCTTTTAATTTCAAGTATTCATGAAATTTTAATGATTTTAGAATCGAAATTCTCATGCATTTGCGGGCACTGAAAAGAACAAAAAAAGATGTATCTCTTCATGATCCGATTGGGACCGATAATGAAGGGAATGAGATTACGCTCATTGATGTGCTGAAAGCGGAAACAGAAGATGTGGTGGATGCTATACAGATGAAAATGCAAAAAAAGAAAATTTATGATTATATTCATGTGCTTGATGAACGTGAGAAAGAAGTCATTGTCGGTCGTTTTGGCCTGGATATGAAAAAAGAGAAGACGCAAAGAGAAATCGCGAAAATGCTGGGTATTTCGAGGAGTTATGTATCAAGAATTGAAAAACGGGCATTGATGAAATTGTTTCACGAGTTTTACCGGAGCCGGCAACAGAGCCAGAAAGATCGGCAAAATCACTTCCTTGAAATTGGGGAGTACCCTTTTATTTTTGTAAGTGTAATGGTTGTTAACAACTTATTAATTTATAGCAAGATCTATTGCCTTTTTTATTTCAGTAAAGTCCTCCTGACAAGCACGTTATCTTGGGAAATGATCGAAATATTTTCAATTGTTGGTGAAAGGTAATTCCCTTCCAAAAATTGAAGGACGTCCAAAAGTTCACCATATCCATTGACTCTTATTGGCGGCATACAGATACTTACCCCTAAAATCAGTGCCAATATACTAAAAATATCTAGTGTATTTCTTATGTAATCTAACATCGTTTGAAATAAAATTCGAATCCAGGTGCACCGGTGTATTGGACTGTCGCAACCAAAGTTTATTGTCGTTGGTGTTTATTTTCTTCGCTTTGACGGATGATCTCGTCAACGACGTGATCGATCGGTGCGGTGGCGTCGATTATAATCCCGTTTTTGGGAATGCCTTCTTTCGTTTGATGCAAGCGCGCACTGATTTCCCGTTCCTCTGGTCTGCCACCCCAGTCAGTTGGGTCCAGTGCCACTCGCTCATCAATCCGCCGGAGACAGGTTTCCAAGTCGACCTCAAGGACAAACACGCCGTCGAAGAGATCGATGAATTTGGGGAAATTTCGCAAACCACCGCAGAAAAATGTTACCGCCTCATCCTGATTGGCGACCAATGCTATTACTTTATCTACATGCCAAATGTGGTGTTCGGGTTTAAAGCCATCCGTCGGGGTACCAGTTTCCGGATCGCCTTGATAAGCCAATTCACGGTCACCATGAATGGCATGGTAGCCGCGCCGCTGTAATTCGTTGCAGACCGTAGTTTTGCCGACGCCGGAAACGCCTCCAATCAGATAATTCCTAATGCCCATGATTAGACCCTCCATTCAACTGGCTAAGCATACTATATTAGATATGTCTATCTGTCGCTGAGCTGAACCGTTACTTCAATAAAGTTCAACAAAAAGAAGCGTTAATCCTTCTTAGATCAACGCACCCGTTAGCTTAGTATAATTCTTCAAACGTAAAAAATATGTGAGTTAACAGTCGCTTTTCTAATCTCCATTCATTACGGTCGAGAGCTATTCAAGAGGGGGCCCGTTGCTTGCGAAATATGTGGCACGTTGTGTAAAATATGAGGTTTAAATGCATACCGTAGGAATATTTCGTGTGGGTGCTAAATAATGATATATAAGTTTACCAATGAAGACAAAGACTCGTAGTAGCTGATAAATGTTTGCTCTTTTATGTCGTATCAAATCAAAGGGAAAATGTTTATATAAAAACAACTCAAATGTTGTTGTTTTTATTGTTTTATTTTGTTTTATCTTGTTTTAAATGTTTTAGAGATCCAATATCCCTTGTAAATAAAGGACTCTTTCAATCTATCTATCACTACTTTAGCGTAATTTATCACTATTTTAGCGTCAACCATCACGAAAGCAGCGCTTAATTATCACGAACATAGCGACAACTATCAATTAATTAGCGTTGTATCACTATTCTAGCGTGCTCATCCAAATTGACTTAAGATTCCTTTTTACATTAGGGTTTTTTATTATGTATCACTATTTCAGCGAAGTTATTATCACCAAATCAGCGACTACAGGGTTTACTTAATTATCACTTTATCAGCGTTAAAATAAGCGTTTTTTACATTTTTGTCTATAGTTTCTATATTTTTAAATATCACCAAATCAGCGTATCTCGTTTATATAATTATCACTAATTCAGCGAACTCTCAGAAAAACAAGATCACTTTAAATTATTTGTGTATCTATCACTAAACCAGCGTTAAATTTTGATCCCAAAACATCTAATTATCACTAAAACAGCGAAGGGAATAGGCTTAACTATCACTAAATCAGCGTATAAGTAGTAAATAAGTAGACTTTTCATTCAATATTGGCAGATATTTCTTTAAATAATCTATCACTTAATTTATAGTAGTGATAGAAGGCTGATTGGAGGTTCTTTTTAATGGTAGAAAGCACTGTAAAACGCGCTTTTAGTGATAGTTTGTCTTTATACGATACCCAAACTCAAGAGGTACGTGAGGCAGATAAACTAAGCGGCTATAATTGGGTTACCAAATCAAATGCTTTGATTGAAAAAACATATCAACTTTCAGTAATGGAACAAAAATTAATATTGACCCTGGCCAGCTTAGTCCAGCCATCAGACGAAGCATTTAGGCCATATCAAATTAAAGTATCGGACTTTGTTCATCTCCTTGGCCTCAAGTCAACGGGAAAGTATACAGAGATCAGGAAAATCGTTCAGGGATTGCAACAAAAGACTTTACCTATAAATACTGGCCAATCAACGTTGGATATTACCTGGTTGTCAAGCGCTGAGTATTTTCATGGTAAAGGATATGTCGAGCTTGAATTCAGTCCTAAATTAAAACCATACTTACTGCAGTTAAAACAAAAATTTACTACATACCAGTTGAAGAATATCATTCAGCTAAGATCATCATATTCCATACGAATTTATGAGCTATTAAAACAATATGAACCTCTCCGGCAGCGGTCTTTTACTCTGGAAGAACTTCGATCTTTGCTTGGAATAGAGCCGAACAAATATAAATTATTTGGCCACTTTAAGGATAAGGTGTTAAATGTAGCCAATAAGGAATTAGAGGAAAAAACCGATCTCCGTTTCGAGTATGAGGAAATAAAAGTTGGTCGTAAAGTATCATCCATTAAGTTTAGCATCTATAAAAACCAGGCGAAACACAAGGGGGTACAACTTTCGGGCGATTTAGAATTTGAAGCACGAATTCAAGAATCCTTAGAAAGAATGGGTCTATCTAAACCGGTTATAAAATCGTTAATAAGTGATTATGGTTATGAACAAATTGATAGAAATCTTGAATACAGTAAGAAAATCATTGAGAAGCGAAAAATTGAGAGTCCAATCGGATTTCTCGTTCAATCGATTAAAGATGACTATGCTAATAACCAAGTAAAAGAAGGCGTAGGCTTACCAAGCTATTTAAGTGAGCAGGTAAAAGAAGAAAAAATTAAAAAGATGGTACGCTTCAGCAACAAATTGATCTGCATTTATCCCGAGTACCAGGTCCAGTGGCCATTGAAGAACAGCTCCTACAAACAAGAGACTTATTTAATCAAATTTTTAAGAGTAGTAAGGATCCGGAATTAGCGGAACAACGGTTTAAGGAAGAAGCCATTCGCTGTTTTAGTGATATTATTCAAGATAAGGAAAAGTTGAATCTTCCGCAATTTAAAGAGGATGATTTTAGGGATAGTGAAATTAAAACGATATATGCTTCACTGTTAACTGTAAACGTATAACGCTGAAAGAGTGATATTTAAAAAGAGAGACATTGTATATACAATGTCTCTCTTTAGAATGATGAAATCAATTAGAAAAAAACCAGAAACGGTGGACATAATTGTTATTTTTCAGTCTAAACTCGCGACATACCTTTGTAACTACAATGCTTAAAAATGAGGTGACGCTAGCCGATGTAAAAGAATGGGTGAGACATTCCAATATCTCCACGACTAATCATAGAGCAGGTCTACAAGCGGAAAAGTTATGGCCGGCTTAAAAATGTGCAATTATTTCAGAACTAATGCTACTTCAGGAGCAGTATTTAAGGAGGTACATATGGAACTTACATTTGATATTCTTTATCAAAAGGTAAATAGCAAGATATCCTGGCGCTTACGTTGGAAAACAATTTATGTATGGTTCAGTATCTTTATTGTTATTTTTGATATGCTTTTTCTTGTCTTTCAAAGCAGAATTCCATATAAAACCACCTACATTTTCATTGGTATTTTGGCAATCCAGTTAGGAATCCTGTTGATTTGTCGATTGGCGGCTATTCGAACTAGCAAACAGATGGACTCAATCATTAATAATTATTTACGACAGCAGCTGGCACTTGCTGTTCATTTAACTCCAAGCAGAAAAGAGTTCTATGAAAGAACACTTGCCACAAGCAATGAAATAATCCTTCTGGATTTGCTTTATAAATACATAGAAGAAATTCCAGAAGAACTGTAAAAAACGAGGGGGTAATCATTTGGAGTTAGCACAAATCGATTTATTTGAAGTCATGGAAGAAACAGTAGAAGTTGAAGATACAACCGATCAAGTTGTCTCCCGGGTTGAAATAGGGGATGAGGTAAAAGTTATCTTACATAGTACGGATACAACAGAGGATCGTTGTTATAAAGAGGATTTCTTAAAGGGAAAAGGGAAAGTTGTTAAAAAAGAGAAAACTTCTCAAGGTAGAACGGTTTGTTATGTCTTATTTAACGGAAGAAATAGAGAAGCTGTAGTCTATGATACTGATTTATTAATCCTTTATTAACTATAAAGAGGTTCCTGATGGACGTGTTAATTTACTGTTAAGGAAGAAGGCATCAAGACGAAGAAAAAAGTTAAAAGAAAATCGATAATAGTTTTCAAAGTCATAATTGATTCTCTTTATCCTATTTAGTTCTTATAAATTTACAGCAAGATTATTTGAGCTTATAAAAACAACTAATTCAGCAGGTGCTGGAAAGTAGAGAGTGGTTTTATGGACATTTTGCAAAAGTTAGTCAAAAAGTTTGAGATTTTTGATGAAGATCCGCTGGAAATCCGGGAAAGACAATTTATACATAGTTATTATCCACGAGAAAGTTATATTAATTTTACTATACCTCTTAATTTTGATTACAAGCACAAATATGAATACATAAGCTTTGCTAGTATACAAGATTTTGGATATTACAATCCTGACACAGAAGAGCTCGACAAAACAATAAATGAGACAACCATTGAGGTAAACATTAAGGAAATCGAACATTTTAAATCTAATATTACTTTAAATTGCTTATTAACTGGAGAAGGCTATGACTTTGATGTTATGGATTTAGAGGATTTAATTATTAAACTGAATCTATTAGGAAAAACGTGGTTCTCAGAAATGGAATTATGGAAAGAGTTACTTTACTCATTCTATTATCTATATGAAAGAGAAAATTATCGTGCTTCTTTTGTTCAACTTTACTCTGCTTTAGAATCATATCTTGAACAAAAAGGCGCAAATGGAAACGATAAGGTCAAAGACAAATTGACTGCAGTAATAGGCAATCTCAAATCACAAAAAAGAAAATACAGAGACAAGTTTTATGAATTAAGAGATATAAGAAATACCTTGGCGCATGGATCCCAATATCACATAATTGAAGAGGATGTTAAAGAGCTATTTCACTTTTTTGAAGATACCTTCGAAATAGCAGAAAATTAACTATTCATTTAAGTCCCGCAGAACTAACGTATTAACTGGTTGCTCTTTGGGGCTTTTTTTATTTATTTCTCAAGCCCTGCAGGTTACTAGCTTTGTTTAAGGTGGTAAGTAAGTGGTTATAGTTGTTTTTAAGTTTTTGGTGTTCAAGTAAAAGGGATTGATATGCGATCTCTTGCTTTATCTCTTTTATTTTCATTTCCTCTAAAAAAGCCAAAACACTTTCCATTGTCATCCGCGGGTTTAATGCCCTTATAATGAAGCTTGAATTTAATGAAATAGGAAGTTTTTCGGTATTGCGGTGCCTCTTTTTCTTCTTTGCTCGTTTTATTTCTTCTATGTGCTCTTTACGTACCTTTGAATTCCATCTAAAACCTACTGCATTTGTTGTTCGTCCGACTTTTTCAGCTACTTCTTCAAAAGCTTTTAATTGGGTACTTCCTTTCTTTATATAATTTAAGACTACACTTGCTAATAGCCGATCTTCTTCATGGGACCATGATTCTTGTCTTTTCATAACACCCTCCTATTATAAAAAGAGTTCTTATTCCTCTATATGCGCCAAATAGTAAATTATGATTTATAATAAAAGAGCCGATTAGAAATCCCTTTCAGAAAGGGGTATGTATGGAAAGTATTTTATATAATATTGGTCGTTTGATTATGAATATTGCCTTGAACATTTGCTTAATCGCTAAGAACAATAAGAAATTGACGATATACTTTTTAGGATTCTTACTCGCAGTATGGATATTATCTTTTATTATTAATGCAGTTTTTTATCTGCTGCCGGTGATGTTTTTACTGGCTTTCTTCTATTTTAGGAAGCGGCCATAATAGCATAATCACCAATTGATGGAAAATACGAGTTTGTGTTATATTTAGTTTAACAACCATATATTGAACGGAAGGGATGCCCCTCATTGCGTAGCTTTGCTATGTGGTGAGGGGTTTTTCTAATGGGCAAAACGAAAGGAAGAGCATAGTGAATAAAATTATGATCATAGAAGATAACCTGTTATTCATGGATGGTTTAAAGAGAATTTTAGAACTCGAGCTAGGATATCGTGTAGCAGCCTATAGTAGCGAACAGATTAATGATATAGCGGAGAGAAAGGACCATTCAAATTTATTGAGAGAACGGCCACAGCTCATAATCATGGATTCACAGTTAAGAATCGGATCGTCGTTATCTTTAGTTGAACTTTTTAAAAAGAAGCTACCGGAGTGTAAGTTATTGGTGTTATCTTCAGTTGAAAAAGATGGGGAGTTTCGGCGTTTTTTTCAAGCCGGTGTGGATGGCTACTTATTTAAAGATATTATGACTGAAGAATTAATAAACGGTATCAATGCGATTTTTAACCAGAAGAGTTTCTTTCATCATAAAGTAGCCCATTATCTCATTCAAGATTATCGGCAGCTGCTTGATCAATCTCCCCAAGTAGTAAAACCCATAGCTGGTAATCGACACAATCTAAGCAAAAGAGAATTTGAGGTGTTGGAGTTATTAGTCAAAGGCAAAAGCAATAAATCCATCTCTGAGCAGTTATTTCTAAGTGAGAAAACCGTAAAGAACCATGTATCTAAAATTCTATTGAAATTAAAAGTAGGGGATCGAACCAATGCTGTGTTATTCGCTATTAAAGAAAAAATGGTTTCCATTTAATAAAGGGGAAATCCGATGAAAAATATCATGCTAAAGGCATCACCACTTATTTTATCATTAGCTTTACTAACCGGTTGTGGCAGCGGAGGAGATATTGAAGAGTCAATGGCTGTCCAGCTAGAAAATAATCAAAAAATGACTGAGCAATTTTCCAAATATCAAGATGGTTTAAAAGAGTCGGTGTTACATCCTGAAAAACAAGAAGATGTGGAATTTTGGCTGGTTGAGCCTAAGGAGAAGTTAGACACTTCAACCGTAATATCAGTAATCGATGGTGATACTTTTAAAATTGGCTCTGTTAAAGGTTAATGTTGATATTTTATAGAAAAAACGGAACTTCCATAAAACTGGAAGTTCCGTTAGTTTTATTGTCTTATTGAACTAACGCACCCTTTAGCTTAACAAGTAAAACTCATTATCTTTCGACTATTTTGTTCTCTGTTCCATTTAGAATTCTCTTTATATTTTGTCGATGAAGAATAATTATTGATACGCTTATTAATAGAGAAAGTGCTATGATAACTTTATCTTCAAATATTAGACTGTAAATGAATAATGATATACAAGCCAACATTGAACTTAGTGATACAAACTTAGTAAATATCATAGTTAACACAAATACAACAAAACCAACAAAAACGCCTAAAGGCGTCAAAAATAAGAAAACTCCAGTTGCTGTCGCAACAGCTTTTCCACCTTTAAAACTAGCAAATACAGAAAATATGTGTCCTAATATGGCTAATAAACCACATACAATAGGGTTAACCGTAGAACTAAGTATTATCGGAAGTAAACAAGCAAGTGTACCTTTTAATATATCAGCAATTGCAACAATTACTCCTGCTTTTATGCCTAAAACTCTATAAGCATTAGTTGCACCAAGATTAGCACTACCATAATTACGAATATCCTTCTTATAAAACATTTTACCGACTATTAAAACAAATGAAATTGAACCTATTAAATAACTTAAAATTAGAGTTAAAATGTTCAAAGTAGTATTGTCTCCTCAATTAGTTTGTTATTATAAGTATTTCTCTTTGTTGTTTATTTTTTCCTTCAATCCTTCTCGCATTAAACTGCCCCGTTAATTGATTAAAGAAATAACCTTTATACAGGGGCGGAATTTATGAAAAAGACCATTGCAATAATTGGAGGATCTCAAAAGACTACATTTGAAAAAATGGCTAAGCGTCAGAATTGTAATATGATGTTCCATACCGGCAAGGTAAGGAATGGAGCCAGCAAGAAAGCTTTCAGAGCCATTGTAAAAAAATCAGATTGTGTAGTAATTCTTCTTGGTGCAATTGGACATGTTACCATGGATGTAGTGAAAGTGCTTTGTAAAGAATACCAGACACCAGTAGCCTATCATAGTGGAATGGGTGCGAGCGGCGCCATTGAGCTCGCTCTTCCATATGTTCAGCGGAAAAAGGATAATGTAGCAGCTTAAATTAATTGATACTTATTACCTAAAATGGGTTACAAAGGAAAAATACATATGATATACTCATTTTAGTTAAATATTGAAAAGGGAACGCTCCCAAACCTACGTACAAGATACGTGGATTTGGGAGCGTTCTTTTTTTTGTCATCATCACTGGAGGGATTGAAAAGATGAAAAAAATGAAACCATGGGTAAAAATGACGATCGGTTTTACCATTATGTTTGCTGTTATAGGTTTTGTGGTTGCCTGGGACCTATTTATCAAGGATGAGATTGATTCTGTAGAAGTAGTAGTTGCTGCCAAAGACATTCCTTTGAAAGAGACAATTACGAAGGACATGCTAGGAGTCGAGAAGAGAAACAAAGGAACAGTAGTGAAGGGGACAGTACTTGCTAAAGATATGAACAAAATCATTGGCCAGTCACCTAAAAGCTCTATCCTTTCTAACTCTATAATGTCTACAGAAGAAATTGATTACGACAACCTGGTTCCCAATCCTGATAAAGGGGAAGCAATACGACCTATCCCTCAAGAATGGATTTACGCTAAGCCAGGCTCCTTAAGAAGAAAAGACAGAATTGATATCTACCTATGGCCGATTGAACAGAAAAATGAACTAGTAAAGAAAGCAAAGGGCAAAAATGCACCGGTTGTATCTCCTGTTCTATCAGAAATGGACCCGGATACTAAGGACGGTAAGAAAGCATTGCTTCAAAATGTACCCGTACTATATGCCAAAGATAATTCCAACAAAGAAGTAGTAAATACTGAAGGCAATCCTGAAGACCGATTAAATGGTTCAGCAATTATCAGTGAGCTTGAAGTGAACCTAAATCAAGATGACTTTGATTCCCTTATTCAAGTAGCAAAAGCCGGCTACAAATTATATATCACATACAACTAAGGCGAGAGGAGGGGTATCAATGCAAATCGCTTTATTCTCAGAAAACGAAAGTATGCGAGTGCTATTAAGTAATGAAGAAAAAATAACTAATGTAATAACAGTATCTAATTTGGAAAAGGAAATTCATTGTGATGCTCTATTACTTATTGGAGATGTAGTTCCTTTTAATGAATTAAAAAGTTATAGAGACAAGTTTCCTGATAAAAAAATCCTTTATAAAATCTATGGTATCTCTGATTCTCCAATGATTGAAAACATCACAACCGTTTGTGAAACCTATGATATTTACCCTTTAGCAGAGCTGCTTACGGACGAACAAGTGGTAAAAGATACGGTTAAGCATTTGTTCGGTGATCCAGATAAAAAGGCAGGAAACGTTATTGCTTTCTTCGGGACTCATTCTGGATCGGGTGTTTCTACCACAACAATGAACGTCGGAAAGGTATTATCTCAGTCAGTAAATGATAGAGTTCTTGTACTTTCCCTCAATGTGTGGGATCCCGCTGATTACTTCTTGCCATATGAAGGAAAGTATTTGGATGATATCCGTATTGAATTGAAAGATGATGGTCTATTTACAGAAGAAAGTCTCATGGAAGCGGTACATAAATATGATGACAATTTTTATCATCTAGCTGGGAACCGAAACATTAAACTACAGCGGTTTTATAAAGTCGGTGAGTTCTCCAGGCTCATCGAGCTTGCGAGAATGGTATTTGATGTAGTGCTGATTGATGGAGGTTCGCATTTTGATAATGCGGCATATGCACAATCTTTTAGAGCAGCTAACTATAAGTTCTTGGTAACAACGCAAGAAGAAAAAGGATATAAAAACTACTTTCCATACGTGTATAACCAGCTGATAAAGCCGCTCAGTAAGTCAAAAAGTGAATATATGTTATTGATTAATCGTTATGAAAGTGACCTTTCTTTGATTAAGGAAAGAGAATTGTCTGAAGAGCTGGGCATGAGTCTACTTACCTCAATTCCTAATAAGCAGATCTTTGGCAACATTGCTGTTACTCAGAAGAAGCTGCTCGTGGATTTGGTTGAAGGAGATTATAAGGAATCCATAAAACTTATTGTAAATTCCATCATAAATCGAATGAAAATGAATGTTAAATCAGGAATTGACACTGATATTAAAAGAAAAAAACTTTTTGGATTAATCCCAGTTAAATAAAGGTGGTGGTTGGGATGGAAACATTAAAAGAAAAGCAAATCCTGCCGGAAAAACCGTTTGATCCCTCAGAGTGGCTAAGTTCTCATGGTGTAAAAAGTGACACATCAACCATTAACTTATCGAGTAAGAGGAATTTTAAAGAGCTATGTAGTGTGGTAAAGGCGGACCTGGATAAGAAGGTAGAAGGATTTAACGGTAAGGAACAGGAAGATTGGCTTCAAAAACAACATAAAGCCATTATTGGTGATTTATCTTCTGTACAATATTTTGTTAACCAAATTGAACAAACTTTAAGGGACCGAAACGTTTCTTCGACCGATTATCCCGATTATTATAATAGCTTGTCTGAAGCTATTTTCCATGAGGTATGGGGAAGAGGTATTCTTCAGAAATGGTATCACTACCCTGAAAGTGAAGCTGCTTGTATTATCGGCACAGAACTTTGGTTGGATATAGATGGTCAATTTATCCGACAACAGGAACGATTTGAATCTATTGATAAAGTTAAAGAAATTCGACGGGCGTTTACCATGCGTGATGAGAATGCTGTCCTAAACAGCCAGAATCCAGAATTGGAAATTGAGCATGAAGATGGTTCTAGGATCACCATCATTATTAAACCTCGTGGGAAACAGGAATACATCATGTTCCGGCGTTTTACAGTTAAAAACTTCTCGTTAGAGCAGCAAGCTGAATTTCAGACCATTGCTAAAGAGGATGTTCCTATTTTTAGAGCGTTATCAAGAACGATGCCTAATATCGTTGTTGCTGGACGTGTCCGATCAGCTAAATCGACCTTTCTTAAGACATTAATTCAAGAAAGAAAGACAGAGCTTGTAATAGCCTCACTAGAGAAACACTTTGAGTTGAGCTTGAAAAAACACATGCCTGAGCGGATGATTTTTGAAATACAAGTCAGTGAAGGGGACCTTCATAAAGCAACGCCTCGGCTACTTCGTATGGAACATGACTTTCTTGTAATTGGGGAGTGCCGTTCTTTGGAATGGGAAGCGGCTCTCTTGGCTTGTGAACGCGGTGAAAGAGGAATGCTTACCACCTATCACATTACTGACCGGCACGCGATTGTTAATCAGATTTCCCGCCACTTACTTGATGAATTTCCTCAAAGGCGTCCAAACATGGAGATTGAACGCGTGGCCAGGAATATTGATTTAATTATTCACATGTCAACGGACCGCGACAGAAGAAAGAAAAGAGTAGTAGGTGTAACAGAAGTGGGTTGGGACGATGAGTTGAAGAAGACGATTACCCAGGATTTAATCCTATGGGATAAACGTACTCAAAAATACTATTACTCTTCAAACATCTCAGAAAGACTGTTTCATCTTATGGAAGAAGAAGACCAGTATGAGGCACTAAGATTAATTAGTTTGTTAAAAGATCGAGAAAAGAATTCACCGCTGTCAGCGATTGAAAAGGGTTAAGGGCCATGACGATTACTGTTTGGATTATTGATAAAGGCATAGGATATTTCCTGTATTTTTTGGTTATTATGACTGCATTTTTTTTCATACGGCCACTTGTTGAGAGCCCGATAAGAGGTACTGCTGCACAAATCCAATACAGAGTAAGGTTACGGAAAATGAAAGCTGAGCAGCAGCTTAAATTGGCTGAGAATAGAGAAGGCTTCATAAAGCATCTACATATGTTGCTAAGCACTATAACAAAAGATAGTAGAAAAGACTACACCCTATCTTTTATCTTACTAACCAGTGTGCTTTTCTTATTCACCTTGTTGGTAATGATCGTTAACTTGAAAGATATCGTATTTTCGCTCGTTATTGGTACCTTTGTGGCCAGTTTGCCTTATCTTATCCTCTTAATTCGCTTGAGAAATATAAGGACGAATGTAGGTAATGATTTAACCCCAGTCGTGCAAATGCTGATCCAAAATTACACCGCCAGTAACTATGACGTTTATAGAGCGCTCTTTCTTACAACACAGCAGATTGACAATAAAGTATTAAAAAAAGTGTTTGTTCGGTTGATTTCAGATATGCAGATTAGCCGTGGAGAAGAAGAAATCAGAGAAGCTGTAAAATTGTTCATCTATACTTGCGGAAATAACTGGTCAAAACGGTTAGGGAACATTGTGCAAAAGGCATACCTTTTCGATGAAAGGATTACTCGAGCACTATTAACGCTTGGAAAACAGATGGAAGACAATGAGGAAATGCTAGAAGAGGAATTAAGCTCTGCTACAGATACCATAATGAATGGCTGGATAACCGGTCCGCTATTTATTGCTTCCCTCTTCCTTTGTAAGTATGTATCTAAGCCGTATGATTACTTATCCTTACAATTTGAAAATAAATGGGCTTTGTTACTTTTTATCTTAAGTTTGAGCTTCACTATAGCATCTGTCGTTATTACGCTCTTGCTTCGAAGCCCTAAAAACGATCTTTAAAGGAGGGGAAGGATGGAGTTTACTACATTTTTTAAGTGGCTGGATGAAATCATATATATTCTTGCAATTATAGGTGGCTGTGTGGCGGGGTACTTCATTTATTCTGGCCTGTCTACACGAGAAGAACGGATTAGATATCGGATGAGGATTCGTCAGGGGGTAGTTAAGCAAAAGGAAAAATACATCCTGGATGCAAGTAATTCCTTAGAAGAGCAGTTATTGAAACAAGCGGGTCACCCATTGAAAATAAATGGACTACGATATCGTGTAATCCGGATCTTAACCCTTGTAATCATAGCCATCAACTATACGATTCTTCCTTTCTTCTCCACGGGCAGCTTTAATATTGCTTCTTTATTAATTGTTTTGGCCTTTTTTGTTTTAACTGAACCGAAATTAAAGTTTTCTCTATTTAGTATTATCCTAAACAAGGTTATTGAATATCGACAAGCCAAAAGAAACTCTGAAATATTCCAGCTACATGATTTGCTAATTAGTGAGATCGATATGATGACCAACAACCGAGTTAACACTTATAACATACTGAAAAATCTTTATCCATACTTTACAAGTATAAAAGGGGAGTTTACCAGGATCCTTATGAACTGGAAGAATGATCCGGATGAAGCGCTAGAAGTTTTTTCAAAGGAAATTGATACCAAAGAGGCTAAAGCGTTAGTTTCTGTATTAAAGAAACTCGATGATAATGAACAATCTGTTGCCATTGAAGCACTTCGTTCACATGCGGATCTTTTTGCAAAATCACAGATTGAGAATTACAGGAGAAGAAAGAAGCTGTTCTTAGATATTGGAGGAATCCCCATTAGAGCTGCTCACTTTTTTATCATCTTAAATTTCTTAAGTATCGTGGTTTACATGGTTCTCAATATCTTTAGTACAACAAGGAGTCTATAAAGAGTAATCATTGGAGGTGGTGATGC